>NZ_JABUMQ010000093.1:0-32793 GCF_013336645.1 Myxococcus sp. CA039A
GGGCTTGGGCGTCTCGGCGACAGCGACGGCCTGGGGCTCCTCGGCGGGCTCCTCCGGGGGCAGCTCGCCCGTGTCGGGGTCCGGCGTCGGGGCCATCGCGGCGGTCCTGGCGGGCTCGGGCGGCTTGGGCGCGGGCTTCTCCACGGGCGCGGCGGGCTTGGGAGCGGCGGGCTTGGGAGCGACGGCGACGGGCTCGGCGCTGGCCTTGCGCGTCAGCTCGTCCTGGAAGGTGAGCGCGGAGTCCTTGTGCTGCACGGCCTGGAGCGCCTGGGCATTGGCATCCAGCGCGGAGAGCAGGTCGGGAGCGCTGGCCGTCTGCACGTCACCGGCGAGCTTCTTCCCCACGACGACGCCCAACACGAAGACGGCGCCGAGCACGACGATGCCGGCGATCAACAGGCTCACAATCTGCCGGTTGTCGAGAGAGACGTCGAACTTCTCCTTCATCCGGTGGGCGTCTCGCATGACTCAGGGATCCTCGCGCGCGGACAGAGCGGGCCACACGAGTCCGTGTTGCGGCCTGTAGCGTCGGCGTCGAGGCAAAGTACGCCCCACCCCCCACCCGGTCAAATTCACGGAAGCGGCGTCCTGGCCGCGCCGTCACCGCGCCACGGACGTCACCGGCAACACCGCCGTGGCGAGCGCCACCGAGGGCAGCACGGAGCCCACGGGCTCCTGCCTCGGCGCGGGCGCATTGAGCCGCGCACGCAGCTCCTTGCCGGCGGCGAAGCTGAGCGTGCGGCGCTCCGGCACGGCGACACTCTGCCCCGTCTTCGGATTGCGTCCCGTACGGGCGCGGCGCGTGCGAAGGGAGAAGACGCCAAAGCCTCGCAGCTCGATGCGCTTTCCCGCCACGAGGGCCTCCGCCATGCAGTCGAAGACGGCATGGACGATGGCTTCCAACTCGCGCCGCGGGACGTGGGGTGCACGCGCCGCGATGCGCTCGATGAGCTCACTCCTCGTCATGGCACACCTCCGCGAGGGACGGTGGACTCTACAGAAGGCGCACCCGCGAGGACAAACCACCCTGTCCCACGCCTCAGCGCAGGCGCAGGTCGGCGGGGCCTTCGACCTCGACCTCGGAGCCGTCCTTCGCCCTCAAGGTGACTTCCGCCCCATCAGGAACGAGCAGGCGGACGGTGCGGCCCAGGGGCACCTCGCGCCCCTCCAGGAGCACGGCGGTGGCCAGGTCATCCGTCTCCGCTACGGCGAAGCCATCATCCACCACCGCCACCAGCCCACCTTCCCCCAGGTCTCCCGCATGGATGAAGGGGACCTTCGGACGGAACGGCGGCGCGGGCAGCGGCGTGTGCGGCCCTTCGTGATCGGTGTCCGAGCCCAGCCGCTGCAAGCCGTTGGGCGTGAAGAAGGCGACGAAGTACTGCGTGGAGGTGTACGCGTCCTCGTGCGCGCTCTTGGGTGTCACCTGCACGTTGGTGTAGCGGGCGGCGACGATGCGCAGCGCGCGAGGCGCCTCCTGCACGCTGCCCTCCACCCACCGGTGCGCCGGGAGGTTGGAGCCGTGGAGCTTCGCCTCGTCCGCGTCGCCAATCTCCAGCGTGTCGCCCTTCTCGAGGAAGCGCAGGCCTCCGCCGAAGTACTCGAGCACGGCGGGACCGGTGGCCGTGAGCAGCGCGTCCCCCGTGAGCTGGGCACCGACGGCGACGGTGCGCTGCTCCTTGCCCTGCGTACGCAGCACCGGGGCCCCCGCCGCGAGCAACCCGGCGATGGGCTTGTCCGAGCGCTCCTTACAGGCGGTGACCAGGCTCGCGGTCGCGGCCACGAGCAGACATCCCATGAGGCGCTGCGCCATGTCCCGCTTCCTCCTCAAGACGACTCGAGCTCAGACGATCCAACCACCACCCAGCACCTTGTCCTGAGCGTAGACCACCGCGGCCTGTCCTGGGGTGACGGCTCGCGCGGGGGCATCCAACTTCACCGAAACGAGACCATGGGGCGAGATTTCCACACGTCCCGCGGCCCCCGCGTGGCGGTGCCGGATGCGGACCTCCACGGGCGTCTCCGGGGACGGTGGCGCATCCACCCAGTGGGGCTGGAGCAGCCCGAAGCGATCACGCCCCGTCTCCTCGGCGCTGCCCACCACCACGCGGTGGGTCTCCGGCTCCAGTCGCTGGACGTAGCGCACCTGTCCGCCACCCAGGTTGAGCCCCTTGCGCTGCCCCACCGTGTAGCGGTGGATGCCCTGGTGGGTGCCGAGCACCTGGCCGTCCCCATCGACAATCTCGCCCGAGGGCTGGGGGCCGGCGACCTTCTCCACGAAGCCCGCGTAGTCACCGTCCGGCACGAAGCAGATCTCCATGCTCTCCGGCTTGTGGCTGGTGGTCAGGCCGTGGCGCTCGGCGACGGCGCGGACCTCCGCCTTCGTCATGTCCCCCACGGGGAAGACGATGTCGCGCAGCTCGTCCTGGCCGAGCGTGAAGAGGAAGTAGCTCTGGTCCTTCGCGGCGTCGACGGCGCGGCGCAGGACGAAGCGGCCGTCGGTCTCCTCCACACGCGCGTAGTGGCCGGTCGCAAGCCTCGCTCCGAGCGCTCGGGCGCGCTTGAGGAGGAAGTTGAACTTCACGTCGCGGTTGCAGGCCACGCACGGGATGGGCGTGCGCCCACCGAGGTAGGACTGGACGAAGGGATTGACGACGCGGTCCTGGAAGATCTCCTCCGCGTTGGCGACGTAGAACGGAATCCCGAGCGTCTGGGCGACGGCGCGTGCGTCATCGATATCGTCCGGACTGCAGCAACTCCCACACTTCGCCTTGCCCTCGTAGGACCAGACGCGCAGGGTGATGCCAATGACCTCGTGGCCCTGTTCCTTGAGCAGGGCGGCAGCGGCCGAGGAATCCACCCCGCCGCTCATCGCAACGACGACTCGCATGGTGCCCCTTCCTACACGCCCCAGCGTCCGGGCGCACGCGGGAGGACGGGGGGAGCCCCCCAAACCCGACCCCAGAGCCCGGTGGGAGGGCCGCCCACCGGCCGGGCTCAGGCCCCCGTGCGAGCCGACTGCCAGGCCTGGAGCCGCTGCTTGAGGCCCTCGGCGGTGTTCAGGGCAGGCTCGTCGAGCACCGAGTCCATGAGGAAGCGTGTCGCCTCGCCGACGATGGGCGACGGGCCGACGGCGAGCGTGGCCATGATATCGCCCCCGGTGAGCGCCAGGTCCTTGGGCACCAGGGGCGGCTTCGCGGCGGCCAGGGCCTCCAGCCGCGCGAACAGGCGCTCCAGGTCTGGCAGGCGCTCCGGGGCACGGACCTGGACGCGGGCCCGGGCCACCGCGAGGAGCTGCGGAAGCTGGGGAAGCCCCACGCGAGCCAGGAGTCGGCGCAGCGAGGGGTCCGTGTCCGAGAAGCGCTCTTCCAACTTCGCGGTCTCCACGAGCAGGGCCACCAGGTCGGCGACCTTGTTGGGGAACTTGAGCCGCAGGCCGATGTCACGAGCCTGGGCGCGGTCGACGAGGTCCGCGAGCAGCACGGCCACGCGAATCTCGATGTCGTTCGGCGCGGCCTGCACCGCGGCGCGCGCGAGCTGGGCGGCTTCCGGGGTGGCTCGGGCCACTTCGGGGAGGAACACGTCCAGCAGCCCCGTCTCCGCGAGCAGCAGCAGCCCCCCTTCCGCGCGCGGAGAGAGCAGCAACTTGGTCAGCTCCTCGCGCACGCGCTCCAGGGCCACCTTGCGGAACACGGCGAGGGTCGCGGGAATGGCGTCGCGGGTGTCCGGGTCGAGCGAGAAGCCGAGCACCGCGGCGAAGCGGACCGCGCGCATGGGGCGCAGACCGTCCTCGGAGAAGCGCTCCAGGGCCGAACCCACGCACCGGATGAGCTGGGCCTGGAGGTCCGTCTGGCCGCCGAACGGGTCCGCGAGGTCGCGGTCCAGTGGGTTGTAGGCCATCGCGTTGATGGTGAAGTCGCGGCGGGACAGGTCCTTGACGATGTCGCGCTCGAAGGCGACGGAGCTGGGCCTCCGTCCGTCGAGGTAGTCCCCTTCCGAGCGGAACGTCGTCACCTCGACGTGGGTGCCGCCCTGCACGACGGTGACGGTGCCGTGCTGGATGCCCGTGGGGATGACCTTGCGGAAGGCGCGCTGGACCTCCTCGGGGAGCGCGCTGGTGGCCACGTCGAAGTCCTTCGGGTGAACCTTGCGAACCATGTCCCGGACGCAGCCGCCCACCAGATACACGGCGTGGCCCAGCTCTCGCAGCCGGGCGATGACGTCGAGCACGGGTTGGGGAATGTCGGCGTTGTGGAGGTTGGCGAGCATGGGTCCAGGGGCGGCGAGCGACGTGCCCGCCTGACAACCCGGGTTGTACTTGCGCGCGCCCCTCCGAAGCCAGGGCCCTGGCGACAGGCCCCGTGCAACTCGCGGCAGTGTTCCGCGATGGATGGTGGATCCGTCCCCCCGTGCGGCCCGCTCAGCCGGACCGCTTCTCAGGGAGGCGGGTGGCCGACAGAACTCCGGACAAGGACAGCACGAGCACGCCGGCGAGCGGCACCACGAGCAGCCCCACGCGAAGTCCCACGGCGTCGGCGACGAGGCCGACCACGGGAGGCGACAAGAGGAAGCCCAGGCGCATCAACCAGCTCACGAGCGTGAGGCCCGTGCCAGGTCGCAGTCCGGGAAGCTCGTCAGCACCGTGCATGGCGGCGGGCACCAGCGTCGAGACTCCGAAGCCCGCGAGCGCGAACCCCGCGATGGTGGCGGGCACCGACGGGAACAGCAGAGCCGCCCCCATGCCCACCGCCGCGAGCCCGCCTCCTGCCCGAGCCACGGCGCGCTGTCCGAACCTGTCGACGAACCTGTCGCCGAGCAGCCTCCCGATGAACTGCGAACCCACGAGCGCCACGTATCCGAACGAGGCGACCACGACGCCCGCGCCGAGCGTGCCGGAAAGATAGACAGCCGCCCAGGTCGACCCCGCGTCCTCGACGAGCGCTCCGCCGAGGGCAATCAGGACCAGCGCGGCGACCACGAGCCCCAGGCGCAGTCGACCCGGCGCTCCACGGCGTGCCGGGTCACTCTCCAGCTGCGACGCGTCCTCGGATGAGACATTGGACGCAGTGGGCTCGGGGCCGGGCAGCAAGTAGCGCAGGGCGGTCAACGACACGAGTGAGAAGACCAGGGCCGAGACACCCAGGTGGACACCACGTGGCACGTTGAGCCCCGCGGCGAGCCCGCCCATGAGTCCCCCCAGCACGGCGCCAATGCTCCAGACCGCGTGGAACCCATTGAGGATCGACCTGCCATAGAGACGCTGCACCCGCAGGCCGTGGGAGTTCTGGGCCACGTCCGTGATCGCATCCATGCTGCCGGCGAGAAAGAGTGTCACCGCGAGCGCCACCCACGAGGGCGCGACACCGGCGCACAACACGCCCAACCCCGTGAGCACCGTCCCGGCCACGGCGACCCGTGACGAGCGGAAGCGACGGATGAGCGCTCCGGCGGCCAGCCCGGCCACCAGGGCTCCGAACGGGAAGGACGCGACGGCGAGTCCGTACTGGGCATTGCTGAGCCCGAGGTCGGATTTGATCTGCGGATAGCGCGGCAACAGGTTGGCGAAGATGGCGCCATTGGTGAGGAACAGCACCGCGACGGCGGCGCGGGCCGCTCGGTGCTCGCGGAGCACCGGGGGGCGGAGGGGGATGGTCATGAGGCAGCGGCTCTAGGATGAGAGGAATTGGAGCACGGCGTCGCGAGTGACGTCGCGGCCGTGCGGTGTCGGGTCGAGGCTGACGTGGATGAACAGGCCTTCAATCAAGGCGTCGAGCTTGTGGGAGGTTCGCGCGTCGACGTGCTGTTCGAGCACCGCGCGGCTGCGGCGCATCCAGTCGTGGGTGATCTGCCGGAAGGCGGGCTTCCGGGCCGCGAGGGTGTAGAGCTCGAGCGTGAGCACCAGGTCGTCGGGACCGGCCACGAGGTCCTTGTGAACCAGATCGACGATGGCCGTGGCGAGCTCGTCACGAGAAGCGACCGCCGAGAGTCGCGCAGTGAAGCGCTCGCTGACACGCTCGGCGAAGCGGGTGAAGGCCTCGCGCAGCAGTTCGTCCATGCTCGTGAAGTGGTAGGTCATCGAGCCGAGAGGCACCCCGGCCCGGTCCGCGACGCGCCGGTGCGAAGTGCCCGCCACCCCACCCTCCGCGATGACCGAGAGCGCGGCGTCAATGATGCGGTCGCGTCGGTCGGGGTCGTTTCGTCGGGTCGCCATGGGACTCCTGGCTCAGGGAGAAGATACCCTCCATGTGTACGTTCGTACATATCGACAGGGTCCGGGGCGAATTTGTTCCCGAGCGAGGACCCTTTTCTCGGGCCCGAAGCGGTCGAGCAGGCATCCAGCAGCCCGGCGGCCCAGGTCGTTCCATCCGGCCGGAGAAGGATCCCGTGAGGCCCGCTGGCAATCCCAGACACCCGAGCCCCTCCTTCCCGCCCTTGACTCTGGCCCACACGGAAAGGAATGGCTCTCGCGCTGGCGGAGATCATCGACGGAGAAGTTCGCGATGTGTATGACACTCCTCCATGAAATCAGCTCCTCCTGAATCATCCCAAAGACTCAGACTGCTACTGGCGGGCACCGCCGCCGCGCTGGGTCTGGTCGTGCCGCAGATCTCTTTCGCTGATCCGGATTGCGGCCCCTTGGACCCACGGCCGATCTGCAACCCCACCGAAGTTCCTGGGCCCACTGTTCGAGCACCCTTCTGGATTCACGAAGGCAAGCGATTCTTCGTGATTGGCGCCTTCGACTATCCTGATCGAGTCACCGCGGATGCGGGTGATTCGGATGATTTCCCAAACATCGACAAGACAGAGGTCGCGCTGAATGAACTGGGGCGCGTGGGATTCAATACCTTGATCCTGGACATGCAGGATCTGACGGCAGCCGACCTGGACAAGCTGGAGTTGCGCGGCGTCCACGCCCTGGCCAAGGCCTGGAACTGGAGTCACCGAGGAGAGGGGGAAAGTGAGCTCCACTGGGTGCGAGAGGTGGCCGCTCAGCACCATGTCGGTAGCGACCTGGACCTCAAGATCCAGGAACTGAAGGCCAAACCGGCGCTCCTTGGCTATGACTCCATGGACGAGATGGGCTGGAACAAGGATGGAGGAGGACAGATCGTATGGGATGGCGGGGCCATTGACGGGCCCAAGACAGACTCCAATCGTGCTCGAATCCCCACGGTGGAGGAGGCCACGAGCTTCCGCGCGTTCGTCAACGAGAGAGACCCGGCGCACCATGTCTACTACACGGAGATCGCCGCCAATGATGCGGAGGGCGTTGCGGCTTGGGAAGGCATCCCCGGCTTCCCCGCATCGGAGTACCGGAAATGGAGGGCCGCTGCGAACGCGTGGGGACAGGACAGGTACCCCATCTCCCTCCTGCCCGGCGGCGGGTCTCCACCATTCCCCCTGGCCCCCCTCAATCACCCGGCGGAGAGCATCGAAGCCATGAAGGTTCTCCATGACGACAACTTCGTGGCACCCTACTCCCCCGCGGGCCCCATATTGATAGTGCTTCAGGGACAGGGCTATGCCGAGTGCTGCAGCTCTCACATGGGACCGACAATAGGCCGCAGACCCAACTACACGGAGACACGCTTCATGGCGTACTCCTCCATCATCCATGAGGCTCGCGGCATCTTCTGGTGGGGAACGGAAAACATCGAGCAAGACTCTCAGCTCTGGTGGGACATCAAGAAGGTCGCCTCGCAGCTGCGCATCCTGGAGCCCGCGCTGCTCTCGGACGAAACGTATGCCCTTGGGGGCTTCGCGCCCGATGCCGGCGCCGGACAGCTCGAGGGCATCCGAAGCACCATCGGACAGCACAACATCCTCATCGTCGCCAACCGCACGCCCACGGCGGTGACCGGCCCCATCACTCCGGTTGCCTGGAATGGAACTTCGCCGGCTCGCCCCCTCTTCGAGCAGCGCAGCAGCATCCTCTACAACTCCAGCCAGGGTGGATGGACCGACACGTTCGGCCCCTGGGAGGTCCATGTCTACACGGACGCGCCCATCTATGGGCGGAAGGATGACTTCGATGGGGATGGGAAGTCGGACTTCACCTGGTACTGGGAGTCACCCGCCATGCCGCAGACAGGGCTTCTCACTGTCCAGGCCAGCTCGCTTCCCCGGCCGATGCGCTTCCCAGGAGGTCTCCCGGGGGACATCTCGCTCACTGGCGACTACGACGGAGACGGCCTCACGGACTTCGCGGTGTACACTCCCGCCGAGAACTCCAACGCCGCGGGGTTCTTCACGGTGTGGCGGAGCCGGGGGCAGCACTGGAGCTGGTTCGATTATGGGGAGCAGGGCGACATCCCCATCGCCGCTGACTACGACGGCGATGGGACCACGGACATCGCCGTGTACCATCACTTCACCGCCCCTAAGAGTACCCCTTCCGGGCTGTACTATGGAGAGTTCCGGTGGCTCTCGAGTCTGGATGGTCTCCCGCAGACCTTCCTAATGGGCGAGCCCGACGACACGCCCATCGTCGGAGACTTCGACGGCGACGGCCTCGATAACTTCGCCATGTATAAGCATAAAGCAGGTACGGGCTGGGGTGGATGGTTCACGGTGTGGAAGCCTGCGGAGAACGCCTGGGATTGGGACACGATGGGACAGGTCGGAGACATTCCTGTCGTCGGGGACTACGACGGCGATGGCCGAAGCGACCTGGCCCTCTACACGCCCCGCTGGCCCACGAACGACGGCGGCGGTTATTTCACCTACGTCCACAGCTCGACGGGGACGTCCTACGTGAAGTTCCTCGGCGGGGTCGGCGATGTTCCCGTGACGGGCGACTACGACGGAGACAGCAAGACAGACATCGCGGTCTACACGCCTCGCACGAGCAGTCCAGCAGCGGGCGGGTACTACACCATCACCTTCTCGGGCTCGCAGATCACGAGCACACGAAGCAGAGCCGGGGTACGGACCGGAGAGCTGCCCATGGGAAGGGAATGGCAGCAATGACAGGCGGACATGGCTCGCGAGAATGAGCCATGACGCACTCGGGACCTGGGCCATCCAGGTCCCGAGCAGTCGCCCCCACGGGATATGGGCGGCTGAACATCTGGGTGGCGACTACTTGCAGCAGATGCCTCCCTCTTCGCCGAACACGAGGTCTCCGAGCAACCGCTGCCCCAGAGGACACCCGTCCCTGTGGGTGCTTCCATCTCCCGGATCTCCCCGTGGACTCCCTCCCTTCGCGAGACACTCCTCGGGCGTCAACGGATCCCCTCCACCCTCGTTGTCGCTATCACCACAAGCCACCGCCCCGACACCGATTCCCAGAATGACAACCATTCTTTTCCAGAACATCCGCACGACTCCATTCTCGTGAAGAGTCGCCCCCAACAAGCAATCCACGTACCATTGCATACCTGCCACCGGTTTCAGACCCGCCCTTGTTTGCCCCAACGAAGTGGCGGCTCAGGATTCTGATGGGCCTCCATGAAACTTCGTGATCCAGCATGCGTTTCCGCCATCCTCGGGCAGAAACCTCTCACGCTGGGATGGACAGTTGTTTCAAGGCGGCATCACAGAGGGGAGATCGAAGGCCCTCGTGCATCAGCACGACGCATACAAGACCTCCGTCACTCAGCGAGGTCCTGCGCCTTCCCTGGCCAGCCGATGTGATTGGAACAGGGACGGTAGCACCGGAGGGTTCACGTGCCGCACGCGGAGGCTTCACCCCCAGCGCGCCTCTTGCCATTGCGCAGGGCGGTGGTGGCGCCCGCTGCGTCCCTCGGCCTTGAGGCGAGGAAGCGGGCCACCTGGTCCCCGCTGAGCAGACCGCGTCGGCTGCCTCCCCCTTTGTCGGATAGGCGTCAGGGGCGCCGCTCGGAGAGTGGCAGCTCGGCCAGGGCCTCACTCTCGTTGCACGCCTCCAGCCGCCTGCTATAACGCGCTGGCCGGTTACGTACTGCTTACGGACCGGGGTGAAGGACTCGTCGAAGGTGGCGGCCCTTCATCAGAAAGTACAAGTAGTTCCGCAGCTTTAGCCGTCCGACCTCGTAGCTCAGTTGGATAGAGCGGCGGTTTCCTAAACCGCAGGCCACAGGTTCGATTCCTGTCGGGGTCATAGCGGAACCCCTTGATTTTCCAAGGGGTTCCGCTCGCAGCACCTGTCGCGGACAGTGCCTGACGCGCCGGCGTGGCGTCCTTGTGGCGCTGCGACGCTGAAGCCCCCCGGGTAGTCCGACCGGCCAGTTCCCGTGGAAGCGGGGCTACCCATCCCTCAGCGGGCCCTGCCTCGACGGCCATCACCCCGCGATCACAGTGCCGGACAACGGGGCGGTGCGGCCCGAGTCGAGGTACAGCCCCCCATAGAAGGCACTGCAGGCGGACTCAGCGAAGCGGCCCCAGGCACGGGCCTTGGTGGTGAAGCTGCTGTCGGACCTGAAGGCGACGGAAGCCGGCCCCATCAAGAGCGCGTTCAAACTGGCGGCCTCGCAGCAGTCGCAGGCCGCAGCCTCCAAGGCCGCAGGGGAGACCTGGGGTTCCCACAGTCGGGAGAAGCTGACCCAGGCCTGGGGCGCCGCGCTGGCGGAGACGGCGCTCGGTCTGCAGTCGTCGTCTGAGATTGGTCAGGTCGTGGAGACCGACAAGGGCGTCCATCTGGTGAAGCTCCAGAGCCGCAGGTCGGGACGGGGCAGCAGGAAGTCGCTTTCCATTCCCATCTCCCATGACATCACCCACACACATAACTGTCGACACTCGCCAGCAACGCTGAAACAACACCGGCATAAGTCAGAGCCCACTCTCCCTCATTCGCCGGAAACACTCCTCCACGGGCCTTCCCTGAAATCGCTCAGCAAGTGCAAGCACCTCGCGCCACTTATACAATTGCTGTGAGACAACTTCCTCCGTGCCCCCGACTGCCGTGAGCACCAGATGGAAATCTTTCTCGTACGCGTTCTGCTTTCCGGGGGGCCTATACGGATCAACTACTCGACCCGCTGGCCTGAATCGTATCTCCACCAGGTCCATCGCGACATGACGAGACCCCGTAACCGCCGGATGCCCCTTGGAGCAGATCTGCTCCGCGAAGTTCGGAACAATTTCGTCATCCCGCTCGATGTGCCAGGCATGGCCGAAGTCACAAACATACAACCAGTAAATACGCATACTCCGCCTCACTCAGTTCACAGAACGCAATGCGCGGTATTCGCAGGTTCGCCAGTATGATGAAGTCACCGCGAGTCGCGGAGAGCCCCTCCACGGAGACAATCTCGCCAGAGCCCCCATCCACAGCTCCCACTGAATTCCCCTCCTCCTGGCAAACTCGCGCAATTCACCATCAAGTCCGTGGGCCGCAGTATATCGCGACTCAGTCGTGCACACCTCATTCGATGGCAGCCCCGACGCATCAAGCTCAGCCAGTTCAGCATCAGGCTCGTGTCACACCAGCACGGAAACTCCGCGTCACCGCCAGCAGGGGACTCTCACTCCGCGGCAAGTGCCTCACCCGTGCGCGAGCCCCTACAGTGGGGTCCGCGCTGGGGAGGCGAAGGCATCGCTCGTGACGTGGGCGCTACAGCGCGGCCTGGAGCGTCTGCTCCAGCTCTTCGCGCGTCTGCCAGCTCACGGGACGCAGGCCCGCCACCAGTTCCAGCGTCCCACTCGAGACGGTGACGGCGGCGTGAAGGTCCGTACGCAACTGGATGCGCTTCACCTTCTCCCTCAGCGCGGTGCGGCCGATATCGTCCTTCTGGAGGGACTCCAGCACCTCATGTACACGCGCCACGAGGAAGCCGAGCGCGCGCAGCTCCTCGGCGCTCGCGGGATTGACTCCGGGGGCCAGCGCCAGCGTCAGCGGAGACTCCGTGACGGCTCGAAAGCGGGATTCCAGCGCGCCGAGCTGACGACGAAGCTCGAGCAGTGAAGGAACAGGCACGGCATCGCGCTTCAGCTCACCGAACGACGCGACATCGTGGACCGTGACGGTCTCGATGGTGCCCACGGGGATGATGACCGCGTCCTCTTGGGGTAGCCGCTCTCGCGGGGGATGAGGAGCAGGATGGCGCGGCCCTCGCGACGGTCCTCCAGCATCTCTCGGACGATGCCAGTGACGGCGCGGCCACTGCGCAGGGACAACGTCGCGCGGGGCAGCAGCAGGGGAATCCCCGAACGCTGCCGCCCGCTGATGCGCAGCAACACCTGGAGCACGGCGTCCAGCCCCTTGGCATCCGCATCCAGAAAGGCACGCAGGGAGTCACCCGTGTACGGGTTCGGCAGCTCCGGGGCGGCCTCGATCGTCCTCCGGATGGACTCCTTGCGGTCCTCCACCTGGTCCACATTCGTGACGGGCTCGTGGTCCAACGTGAGCACCCCGTCCTGAAACGTGGCGATGCTGGACGAAGAGGAGTTGCTCGACGAATTGCGGATGACGATGCGCTTGAGCGCGCCTCGCAGGAACTCCCGGCCCAGGTCGTCCTGGCCCAGGGCCGCCAACGCACCGATGAGCGGCCTGAAGTAAACCTGGGGCCACGCCTCCGCGTAGAGGTCCGCATAACCCTCCGCCGTGAGACTGGCCCAGTCGACCTCGATGGGCACCTCGAAGCGCGCGGCGGCCTCGACGTCCTTCTTGATCTTCGGGTAGTGCGTCTCCTCGAACTGCTTCGCGGCCTTGCGTTCGGCGAGTCCCATTCAATTCTCCAGACGGAGGGGATGGGCGAGGAGTCTCGCCCGATCCCCCACAAGACGCCCAGGGCCGCCCGCACGTTCCGTGTCTCCTTGAGTTCTCCCCGGCCCCACGCACTGACCGGCCTCCCCCTCGAAGACCCCACATTCCTGGGATGGACCTGCCCGGGTGGCTCCCTCCACCCTGCTCTCCTACCGGACACACCCTGTTCGCGAGAGGAGAGGACCCCGGATGTTCATCCCCCTGCCGTTGTCACGCCTCGCGACCCAACGCGTCCTCCTCCTCTGGATTGCCCTGGGCATCGTGAGTCTGGTGGTCAGTCTGGGTGGGTTCCTGAGCCCCTGCCAGTGGACCCCCGAGCGGGCATTTGCTCGCGCCTGCTCGCCACAACAACCCAAGGAGCCGTGACTGCGGGCAGGACGTTCCACCGGGGTGGCCGTCATCACACCAGGGAGAGCCGCGCCTGGCTGGCACACGGGGCCTTCAGGGCATGGGCGCGCTTGGATGCTCACTCGGAACAACGGGGTTCGCACCTCCCACCCTGTTGGATATACGCTGGTCGAGTCCGCCCATGCACACGCCCTCCGTCCGAACCCGAGTCCTGTCCGCCATCGTCGCCGTCCTCGCCCTCTCCGCCTGTGGCGGTGGCAGCGCCCCCCCAGCGGAACAGAGCGCCAAGGACACGGGCCCCGCGGTCGCGGTCGTCAATGGCCGCTCCCTGTCGACCCAGGAGGTGAAGGCGAAGCTGGACGAGCAGCCGCTGTTCGTGCGCAGCCGCTACGCCACACTGGAGAAGAAGAAGGAGTTCCTGGACAACCTCATCCGCTTCGAGCTGCTGGTGCAGGAAGCTCGCAAGCAGGGGCTGGAAAAGGACCCGGAGATCAAGGCGACGCTGGAGAAGGTGATGGTGCAGAAGCTGCTGCGAAAGCAGCAGGAGGCCGCCGCCGGGACGATTTCCGAGCCGGAGCTGCGCAAGTACTTCGACGAGCACACCTCCGAGTTCGTGAAGCCCGAGCGCGTCCGGGTGAGCCACATCTTCCTGGAGGCGCCGCCGGCTGACGCCGCGAAGCGCACGCAGGCGCGCACCACCGTGGTGAAGCTGCTCGCGGACCTGAAGACAAAGGAAGCCGGCCCCATCAAGAGCGCCTTCGAAATGGCGGCCACACAGCAGTCCCAGGATTCCGCCACCAAGGCCGCCGGGGGCGACCTGGGCTTCCGCAGCCGGGAGGAGCTGACCCAGGCCTGGGGCGCCGCGCTGGCGGATGCGGCGTTCGGTCTGAAGTCGTCGTCTGAGATTGGCCAGGTCGTGGAGACCGACAAAGGCTTCCACCTGGTGAAGTTCCAGAGCCGGCAGGTCGGGATGAACCAGACCTTCGAGCAGGCGAAGCCGCGCATCGAGGCGCGCCTGACGGGCGAGCGCCGCTCCAAGGCGATGGAGGGCTTCATCGACGGACTGAAGGCCCAGGCGAAGATCGAGGTGAAGGAAGACGCCCTCGAGCAGTTGAAGATCGAAGGCGCGGAGAACAAGCCCGCCGCCCCTGCTCCGACGTCCCAGCCCCACCCGTAGGCGGCTCGCTGCGACACACCGAGCCGGCGTACCGCCTCAGCGGTTCGCGCCGGCTCGCGAGCCCGACCTGATCGCGACAGAAGGCATCACAGACATCACGACCCCGCCAAGGACCCGCGTGTGGTGCGGAGGGCCAGCTGTGCAGCCCCCTATACACGTGCGTCATTGGGCATACATGGGCGTGCACACCCCTGCATTCTCGAGTGACTCCTCTTCGTGGGAGCAGGCGGGGCACGCTGGGTGCACAGGTGGCCCGGAGTCGGCCCCTCGTTCACTTCATGTGAACCCGGCATGAAGTAGGCTGCGATTGCCAGCGCCCGCGTGCCGAACACCGTCCGCAGCCCTTCAGTCCCTCGAATCTTCGCAAGGATTGAAATGCCCATGCAGCGACACAGTCGTTTCGCCCTCCCACTCCTGCTGGCCTCGGCGTTGCTGACCCTCGGCGCCGGCTGCTCCTCCAACCCGGAGCCGACCGACGATTGTACGACAACCCCCGCGAGCTGCACCCCAGACGCGGGCCCACCCGATGCTGGCCCTCCTCTCGAGCCGCCCACGCTCATCGAAACCACCCAGTCCGCCGTCAACACCAGGCCTGGAGAGGTGGTCTCCCTCCGAGTCATCACGCGGGACGACAAGACGCCCCAGCTCACCTACACGTGGACGGCCAGCACGGGCTCGCTCGGGACTCAGACCGACACAGTCAACATCAGCGAGGTGAAGTGGACCGCGCCCCCCTGTCTGCCCGCGGGGACTCGCATCTCCGTCACCGCCACCGTGACGGATGATGACAACCTCTCCACCACCCAGACGTTCCTGCTGTCAGCCCGCCCCTGCACGGGCCCCATGGTCTCCGGGGGCGCTCGCCACTCGCTGGCCTTGCGCGCGGATGGCACCGTCTGGGCATGGGGTAGCAACGCTTTCGGCCAGCTTGGCGATGGGACCGCCCTCGACCGCGACACCCCTGTCCAGGTGGCCGGATTGACGAACATCACCGCCGTGGCCGCGGGAGAGTCCCACTCGCTGGCCCTGCGCGAGGACGGCACTGTCTGGGCCTGGGGCTACAACGTCCGCGGCCAGCTCGGCGATGGAACGACCACGGACCGTTCCACGCCCACACAGCTGCTCGGGCTGACCCGGGTCATCAGCATCGCCGCGGGGAGCTATCACTCCATCGCGCTCCGCGAGGACGGCACCCTCCGGACATGGGGTAGCAACTCTTTCGGCCAGCTTGGCGACGGAACGACCACGACCCGAAGGTCGCCCGTGCCGGTATCGGGGCTGAATCGAGTCACCCGCGTCGCCGTCGGCAAAGCCTCTCAATCCCTGGCGGTGCGCGCGGACGGCACCGCATGGGCGTGGGGCTTCAACGCCTCGGGCCAGCTCGGCGATGGAACGACCACTGACCGCTCCACGCCCGTGCGAATCGCGGGGTTGGGGCCGGTCGTTGCCCTCTCCGGCGGCCTGGGCCGGTCCATGGCCCTCCTCACCAACGGCAGCGTCTGGGCATGGGGCTTCAATTACAAAGGCGCCCTGGGAGATGGGACGGAGTTCTCCCGGAACGAGCCCGTGGAAGTCACCGGGTTGAGAGGTGTGACGACCCTCGAAGTGGGAACCAGCCACTCCCTGGCCACGCGTGACGACGGGACGGTCTGGGCGTGGGGGGAAAACTATTACGGTCAACTGGGAGATGGAACGGCGGTGGACCGCCACACGCCCGTCCAGGTGCCGGAGCTGACCGGCGTCGTTTCCGTCTCCGCCAGCGAGGAGCACTCTCTCGCGCTCCTTCGTGACGACACCCCGCTGGCCTGGGGCCACAACGGAGACGGGCGCCTCGGCGTGGGAGCGCCTCCTCGACGCCACACACCCACCCAGGTCCCCGGGCTGACAGGTGTGCTTCACGTCGCCTCGGACGACCACCACTCACTGGCCCTGCGCGAGGATGGCACCGTCTGGGCATGGGGTGACAACGACAACGGCCAGATTGGCGATGGGACCTTCCTCCGGCGCCCCTCCCCGGTGCAGGTGTCTGGACTCACCGACATCGTCGCCATCGCCGTGGGCGACACGCACTCACTGGCCCTGCGTGGCGACGGCACCCTCTGGGCATGGGGCACCAATGCTTCCGGCACACTCGGCGATGGGACAACGGTCATCAGCCGCAAAGCCATCCAGGTACCCAACCTCACCCACGTCACCCGAATCGCCGTGGGCATGAAACATTCGCTCGCCCTGCGCGAAGACGGCACCGTCTGGGTCTGGGGCAGCAACCTCTTCGGCCAGCTTGGCGACGGAACAACCACCGACCGAAGCGTGCCTGTTCAGGTGCCCGGCCTCACCCACGTCACCCGAATCGCCGCGGGTGGGTACCACTCACTCGCCCTGCGCGATGACGGCACCCTTTGGGCCTGGGGCCTCAACGTCGTCGGCCAGCTCGGCGATGGAACGAACACCCACCGCCACGTGCCCTTCCCGGTGTATGCGTTGACCAACGTCTTCGATGTGGCCGCGGGCATGGACCACTCGCTCGCCGTGCTGACGGACGGCACCGCCTGGGCCTGGGGATGGAACAAGCAGGGACAGCTCGGCACCGGACGGGACACAGTTGGACGGATAGCGGATCGGATGAGCGGGCTGACCCACATCCGAGCCCTGGCCGGCGGCGGCGAGCATTCCCTGGCCCTGCGCGAGGATGGAACGCTCCTGGCCACGGGTAGCAACAGCCACGGCCAGCGCGGAGACGCCAGCTCCGGTGACCAACTCACCGCGCAACAGGTGGCCGGCATCTCCAACCTCATCCACATCGCCGCGGGCAACCGCCACTCCCTGGCCGTCCGCGATGACGGCACCGTCTGGACCTGGGGCGACAATCTCATGGGTCAGCTTGGCGACGGGACCTCGGCCGACGTCCACCACCCGAGGCAGGTCACGCTGCCATAGGCGACTGAAGGGAGGGGGCCTCCGAAGCACCCGTCCCCTTCCCTTCGCGTCCAAAGCCAGACTCAAGCCGCCCGAAGGACCGTGCCCAGCCGACGCACGGCCTCCTCGATGCGCGCTGGATCACAATTCGAGAAGTTCAATCGCAGCCCATGTGACGCCGAACGCCCGCCGCTCACGCCGAAAGCCTGCCCCGGAAGAAACGCCACCTGCTGCGTCTCCAGCGCCCGGGCCAGCAACACCGTGGTGTCGCTCCCCTCCGGCAACTCCACCCAGACGAACATCCCGCTCGTGGGCTTCGTCCACGAAGCCCCGGCCGGCAGGTGCGTCTCCAGCGCCCTCAGCAACGTGTCCCGCCGCAGCCGGTACTCCCCTCGCAGCCGCGTCAGGTGCGCCTCCAACTTCCCCGACTGGAGGAACGAGAGCACCATCCGCTGCGTGAAGGTCGCCGTGTCGATGTCGCTCGACTCCTTCACCGTCGCCAACCGGAAGACCAGCGACTCCGGCACCACCACCCAGCCCACCCGCAGCGCCGGCGCCAGGATTTTCGAGAACGAGCCGACGTAATAGACCCACTGCGCGTCCAACGAGCGCAGCGGAGGCAGTGCCCCGCCCTCCTCGTAGTGGAGCAAGCCGTACGCATCGTCCTCGATGATGGGCATGCGGTACTCCCGCGCCAGGCCCACCAGTCGCTCCCGCGCATCCATCGCGAGGCTCGTCCCGAGCGGATTGTGCCCGTCACTCATCGTGTAGAAGAACGCCGGCCGCTCCCCTGACGCGAGCAGCGACGCCAGGCCGTCCAGGTCCAACCCCGTCCGCGCATCCCTGCGCACCGTGAGCCGTCTCGCCTGGAACGGATCCAACACCTGCTGGAAGCCCGAATACACCCGGTCCTCCAGGAGCACCGTCTGCCCCGGCTCCAGCAAGAGCCTCGTCAGGAGGTTCAGCCCCTGCTGCGCCCCCGTCGTCAGGAACACCTGAGTCGTCGAGCAGCGCACCCCGCGCTTCGCCATCAGCGCCACCACCTGCTCGCGCAGGGGCTCCAGCGTCGGCGAGTACTGCAACGCCCCCACCTGCTCCGCCAGCACCCGCGCCGCCGCCTCCGCCATCCCCTCCGTGGGAAACAGCTCCGCGGCGGGCAGCCCCAACGCAAGCGAGAACACGCCCGGCCGGGTGATGATCTGCAGCATGTCCTGGATGGCCGAGGGCGCCAGCCGCCGGGCCCAGGACGCCAGCGGCAACTCCGAAGAGGAAGTCGAGGATGCCGTCACGTGGAGAAGCCTCCGGACGCTGACGCACAAAACGTGCGCACTCTTGAAGGTCCGACGTAATGGTAGCGCAGGCGAAATCCGCGAGGGCTAAAAGCCGTTAGAGGGAGAGACTCGCGGTGTGGACTCAGGGCCCACCCTTACAGGTCCAGCAGGCAGGCGAACGTCATCAGGGGCTTCCCTGTCTCCATGCCCTCCCAGATAATCAAACCTCGCCTGGAGAACCGATGCTGGACCGACCGATGTACCTCAAGCCCAACGTGGCGATCGAGCCACTGTACAACCAGTGGTACGCCTGGTGGTACCTGCTGTCTCCCGCCACCGCGCCGCTGTTCGTGACGAACCTGCACCAGAAGTTGATGCAGTCCTTCGTCGCCAACCCCGACGTCCACGTGGCCGCGCTGAAGAACCCGATGTTGATGGGTGGCCCGTTCATCAACCACCCCACGGCGCGCGCGGCCCGGGTGAAGGAGCTGCTCGAGCGGACGCTGCGAGACCAGGCGCACATGCTCGCGTACACCAAGGCGGTGGCGGAGCTGGAGCAGCTGATGGCGCCGAACAACGGCGGCTCGCTGGAGGCGCTCTACCCCAAGGTCCCGGACCTGCTGCGCGGCTACGTGGAGCTCACGTACGACCTGAGCAACCGCGCCAGCGCGCGCTTCATCGAGCCGCTGCTGTACAAGAGCCGCTTCTATCAAGAGTCCTCGCAGAGCGTGACGCTGATGCAGGTGGACGGCGACTGGCGCCCGTACATCTTCAGCACGCCGCGCCTCGAGGAGGACATGCCGGTGCACCTCAAGGTGCCCTACCGCCACGAGGGCCTGGACGCGCTGTTCCGCATGCGCCACACCCCGGGCTCGCCGGGCCAGGTGGCGGAGATGCTCGGCGTGCCGTCCTCGGCCGCCGCGGCGTTCGCGGACCTCTTCACGGACGCCGTGCCTCGCAAGGCGCCCCGCTATGACGGCGAGGGCGTGCGGGTGCGCTACTTCGGCCACGCCTGCGTGCTGCTGGAGACGAAGGAGGTCAGCATCCTCACCGACCCCGTCATCAGCTACGAGTTCCCCACGGACCTGCCGCGCTACACGCACGCGGACCTGCCCGAGCACGTGGACTACGTGGTCCTCACCCACGGCCACGCGGACCACTTGATGATGGAGACGCTCCTCCAGCTGCGTCACCGCGTGGGCACCATCATCGTCCCGCGCAACAACGGCAACTCGCTGGCGGACCCCTCCCTGCGGCTGATGCTCCACCACACGGGCTTCAAGAACGTGGTGGAGATCGACGACCTCCAGGAGATCACCATCCCCGGCGGCTCCATCACCGGCCTGCCCTTCCTCGGCGAGCACAGCGACCTGGCCATCCAGGCCAAGACGGCCCACCTGGTGCGCGTGGGTGGCAAGTCCATCCTGATGGCGGCGGACTCCAACGCGATTGAGCCGCGCATGTACCAGCACCTGCGCGACATCATCGGCCCCATCGACATCCTGTTCCTCGGCATGGAGTGCGAGGGCGGCCCGATGAGCTGGATGTACGGCCCGCTCCTGTCCAACCCGCTGCCCCGGAAGATGGACCAGGCGCGGCGCCTCAACGGCTCCGACTGCAACCGCGCCATGGAGATCACCAACCACCTGACGCCCAAGGAGGTCTACGTCTACGCCATGGGCCAGGAGCCCTGGCTGCGGCACGTGATGATCCTCGTCTACAACGAGACCACCCCGCAGCTCATCGAGTCGAACAAGTTCATCGACCACTGCCGCTCCAAGGGCATGCAGGCCGAGCGCCCCTACGTGCGCATGGAACGCGTGCTCTAGGCGGCGCGAGGCACCAGGAGTCCCCGGGTCTGGAGCGCGGCCAGCACGCGCTCAAGGCCCGCCTCCAAGGGCTCCGAGCTCGAGCGGACGGTGACTTCGGGCGCCTCCGGAGCCTCGTACGGGTCCGACACGCCGGTGAAGTGGGGCAGCTCACCGGCGAGGGCCTTCTTGTAGAGCCCCTTCACGTCGCGCGCGATGAGCGCCTCCAGCGGCGCCTCGATGTAGACCTCCACGAAGGCCAGCCCCGCGTCCGCGGCCAACCGCCGCACCTCCGCGCGCGAGCTCTGATAGGGCGAAATCGCGGCGACGATGACGCCGACGCCGTGCCGGGCCAGAAGGCGCGCCACGTGGCCGATGCGCCGGACGTTCTCCTCCCGGTCCTCCCGCGAGAAGCCCAGTCCGCGCGTCAGCCAGGTGCGCACCTCGTCACCGTCCATCACCTCCACCGGACGCAACGGCTCCAGCCGCGAGCGCAGCGCCCGCGAGAGCGTGCTCTTGCCCGCGCCCGACATGCCCGTCAGCCAGAGAATGAATCCGGAGCCTTGCCGATTCATGCGCACCTCAGACCGCGGGTCCGTTGATCATCCCGGCACCCACCGTCGCGTTCGTGCCTTCGTCGATGAGGATGAAGCTGCCCGTGTGCCGATTGCGGCGATACTCGTCGAAGAAGAGGGGCACCGTGGTGCGCAAGGTCACCCGGCCAATCTCGTTGAGCGCCAGCCGGGGACTCGTCTCGTCCCGGCTCAGCGAGTTGACGTCCAGCCGGTAGTGCAACTGCTTCACCTGGGCCCGCGCCGAGCGCGTGGTGTGCTTGAGCGCGAACCTGGCTCCCGGCTGGAGCGACACGCCCTCCGCCAGCCAGCACACCATCGCATCCAGGTCCTGCCCCACCATGGGCGGATTGCCCGGCCGGCACAGCATGTCGCCCCGGCTGATATCCAGCTCGTCCGCCAGCGAGACATTCACCGACATGGGCGGGAACGCCTGCGCCACGGCCTTCCCCGCCAGGTCCAGTTCGCGGATGCGCGTGGTGAAGCCGGAGGGGAGCGCCATCACCTCGTCGCCCGGCCGCAGCACGCCGCCCAGCACCTGCCCCGCGTACGCCCGGTAGTCGGGGAACTTCGAGGACATGGGGCGGATGACGCTCTGCACGGGGAAGCGCACGTGGATGAGGTTGCGGTCCGACGCGATGTGCACGTTCTCCAGGTGGTGCAGCAGCGTGGGGCCCTGATACCAGGGCATCCGCTCCGAACGCGTCACCACGTTGTCCCCGCCCAGCGCGGAGATGGGGATGAACGACAGGTCCGCCACGTCCAGCTTCATGGAGAACTGGCGGAACTCCTCGCGGATGCGCTCGAAGACCGCCGCGTCGAAGTCCACCAGGTCCATCTTGTTCACGCAGAGGACCAGGTGAGGCACGCGCAGGAGCGAGGCCAGGAACGCATGGCGCCGCGTCTGCTCCAGCACGCCCTTGCGCGCATCGACGAGGATGAGCGCCAGGTCCGCGGTGGAGGCCCCCGTCACCATGTTGCGCGTGTACTGGAGGTGCCCCGGCGTGTCCGCGATGATGAACTTGCGCTGCGCCGTGGCGAAGTACCGGTAGGCCACGTCGATGGTGATGCCCTGCTCGCGCTCGGCCTTCAGGCCATCCAGGAGGAGCGCCAGGTTGACGTACTCGTCCCCGCGCGCGCGGCTGGTGCGCTCCACCGCGGCGAGCTGGTCCTCCAGAATCGAGCGGGTGTCATGGAGCAACCTGCCAATGAGGGTGCTCTTCCCGTCATCGACGGAGCCCGCGGTCGCGAATCGAAGCAGTTCCACTAGAAGTAGCCCTCGCGCTTGCGGTCTTCCATCGCCGTCTCACTGAACTTGTCATCCGCCCGGCTCGCGCCCCGCTCCGTGACTCGCGAGGCGACAATTTCCGTGATGACCTCCGCCACCGTGACGGCGCCGGACTCCACGCACGCGGTGCAGGTCATGTCCCCCACCGTGCGGAAGCGCACCGGCGCCGTGGTGACCTCCTCGCCCGGAAGCAGCGGCAGGTAGGGAGACCACGCCATCAACATGCCGTCCCGGCGGAACACCTCGCGCCGGTGGCTGAAGTAGATGGACGGCAGCGCCACACCCTCCCTCGCGATGTACTGCCACACGTCCAGCTCCGTCCAATTGGACAGCGGGAAGACGCGCAGGTGCTCTCCCCGGCGGTGGCGACCGTTGTAGAGGTTCCACAGCTCCGGGCGCTGGTTCTTCGGGTCCCACTGACCGAACTCGTCGCGGAACGAGAACACCCGTTCCTTCGCGCGCGCCTTCTCCTCGTCGCGGCGCGCACCACCGAAGACGGCGTTGAAGCGGTGCTTCTCGATGGCCTCCAGCAACGGCACCGTCTGCGCGCGGTTGCGCGAGGCCCGCGGCCCCTTCTCCTCCGCCACCCGGCCCCCGTCGATGGCCTCCTGCACGGACGCCACGAGCAGACGCGCGCCCAGCTCCGCCACGCGCGCGTCGCGGTACTCGAGCACCTCCGGGAAGTTATGCCCGGTGTCCACGTGCATCAGCGGGAACGGGAGCGGCGCGGGCGCGAAGGCCTTCACCGCCAGATGCAACATCACCGCGGAGTCCTTGCCGCCGGAGAACAGCAACACCGGGCTGTCCAGTTCGGCGACCACTTCCCGGATGATGAAGACGGACTCCGCCTCCAGGGCGTCCAGGTGCGACAGCTCGTAGCTCACGCGAAAAACGCTAGCACGTCTTCCGAGGAGTCCCGCCAGTCCACTCATTCACGAATTCCGAGCAGAGACAGCCAGTCCTGTACGCTGGGTAGAAGTCTTCAACACGCTCGAAGTACCGGGGCCTTGACCCGTTTTCCTCGGCTGTGCGACAGAACCATACCGCCATGCCCAGTGCTCCCACCCCGAACCCGAACTCTCCCGAACGTTGGTTTCCCTCCCGGAAGCCGCTGACAGACCCTCGCCTGCGGCTGTTCTGCCTGCCGTTCGCCGGAGGCAGCGCGTCCATCTACAGCGGCTGGCAGGGAGGCCTGCCTCCGGGCGTGGAGCTGTGCGCGGTACAGCTGCCCGGCCGTGAGCGGCGGTTGATGGAGAAGCCCTTCGACAACATGTCCGCGCTGATGGACGTGCTGCTGCCGGTGCTCGCTCCGCTGCTGGACAAGCCGTTCGCCTTCTTCGGCTACAGCATGGGCTCGCGCATCTCCCTGGAGCTGACGCGGCGCCTGCAGGCGCGCAACGGCCCGCTGCCCCGGGGCCTGGTGCTGGCCGCGTCCGGCGCGCCCCGCGAGTCGGACCGCAAGCCCATCCACCACCTGCCGCAGGAGCAGTTCATCGAAGAGCTGCGGCGCTATGACGGCACGCCGGAGGAGATCCTCCAGCACCGGGAGCTGCTGGAGCTGCTGGTGCCCACCCTGCGCGCGGACTTCGCGCTCGCGTGGTGGGAGAACGGCCCCGGGCCCGTGAAGCTCGACGTGCCCATCTCCGTCATGGGCGGCACCGAGGACAAGCACGTGTCCCTCGCGCGCCTGGAGACGTGGCGCGAGGAGACGCGCAACGCCGACTTCCGCATCCGCCACTTCGAGGGCGGCCACTTCTTCCTGCGCAAGCAGCAGCCCGCGATGCTCGCCGCGCTGGGCGAGGACCTTACGCGCTGGATGGCCGCTCCGGCCTGAGGCTCACGCCGCCTCGTCGAAGCGGGGCGGCGCGTCCGACTCCAGCGGCACGGTGAACTGCCACCGCACGCGGAAGGGCCGCTCCCTTGGCCCCCGCATCGCCACCGCCGCTTGATGGCGTTCGGAGGGACGCAGCTGCATGAAGCGCCAGGTCTCCGGCGTGTCCACCATCCGCGCATCGAAGGAGATGCGCGGCTCCTTGCCGGCCTCCAGGTGGAAGGCGAACTGGTCCAGCGGCAGGGACAGCCCCGCGCCCCGGGCCTTGATGTAGGACTCCTTGAGCGTCCAGTACTCGAAGAAGCGCCCGCGCTGCTCGGCGGCGGGCAGGGCCCGGAGGGCGGAGATCTCCGGGGGGGCGAAGAAGTGGTCGGCGATCTCCACCGTCTCGCCCGGCCGCTGGGCGTCCTCCACGTCCGCGCCCAGCTCCGCGTCGAGCCCCACCGCCACCAGCGCCATGCCGTCCGTGTGCGACAGGTTGAAGCGCAGGCGCGCGCCCCACTCACCCCGCACCTCCGGCCTCCCGTACGCGTTGGTCGAGAAGCTCCACGCCGAGGGCGCCACCGGCGCGTAGCGCGACAGCGTCAGCCGCACCAGCGCGTGACTCACCAGGTATTGCCGCTGGTGACGCTCGAAGCGGAAGCGCTTCTGCTTCTCGCGCTCCCCTGAATCCAGCAGCCCCCAGTAGGCGTCCAGGAGCCGCTGTTCCTGGATGCGCTCGGGCTCGACAATCCACACATGGACTTCGTCCGGACGAAGCTCCAGCGGAACGGCGACAGTCGACATGCCTCACCTCTACCACGCCGGGCCGCACCCCGCGTAGGCTCGGAACTCCAAGTCCGGCCTCGCGCCGGAATGGGGGGAGCAACATGGATCCGCACGCCGCGACGAAGAAGCTGGAGACGCTGCGCACGCTCATGGCCGGCCACACCGATACCAGCGAGGAGCGTCGCATCCTGGACCTCCTGCGCGACGCCAACGCCGCCGAGCTGAACTACCTCCTGGCCAACATCGACCTCGAGTCCCTGCTGGGGGACATGGATGACCGCATCTTCGGGCCGGACCACCACACCGCCCTGTTGACGATGCTCTGTCGCGAGCGCGCCGCCCAATTGGCCCTGCCGGTGCGCGCAAGCCTGGTGACAGCGCTCCAGCGCGGGGGCACCCCCGCCACCGCGGAGCGCGCCCTGCGCGACATGTTCCTGAGCGTGCACGGCCGAGAGCTGACCGCCTTCAAGAACCTGCTCGACGCCGGCAACAACCACCAGGACCTGGAGAAGCTCCTCTTCGACGACGTGGACGACCCGGCGCTGCGCGAGGAGATCCTCGCGCACATCCTCCGCGAGGGCGAAGCGGCACCCAGTGGCGAGAACAAGGTCCTCAGCGACATCGACGACACCTTCTTCGCCAACCTCAAGGACACCCGGTACCCATCCAAGACCGTGTACCCGGGCGTGCTCGCCTTCTACGCGGAACTGGACCGCGGCCCGGGCATCATCCCCGGCCGGGAGGGCGACCTCACCTTCGTCACGGCCCGGCCCATGGACCCGCTGGGCGCGGTGGAGAACCTGACCTTCGACTCCCTGCGCAAGCACGGCGTCCCGCCCCATGTCGTGCTCTCCGGCAGCCTCACCCACCTGCTGGGCAACTCCCGCATCGCCGCGAAGAAGTTCGACAACTTCCAGCGCTACGTGCGCGTCTTCCCGGAGTACGGCTTCGTCTTCGTGGGCGACAGCGGACAGGGCGACGTGGAGTTCGGCGACAAGATGCTCACCGCCGCCCCGCACGCCGTCCACGCCGTGTTCATCCACGACGTGGTGGACACCCCGGAGACCACCCGGCGCGCGTGGCGCGAGAAGCGCATCCACTTCTTCGACACCTATGTGGGCGCCGCGCTGGAGGCCTTCGCGCTGGGCCTCATCTCCCGCGACGGACTTGCGCGGGTGGCCATCGCCGCGCGCGAGTCGATGGAGGGCATCGCCTTCACCTCCGCGGCCCAGCGAGATGCCCGCAAGGTGGAGCTGACCCGGGACCTCCAGCGCGCGGACGCGCTGACGTCTCCGTCGCCTCCCGCGGCGCACTGACGCCTCCCAGGCGTCGAGCACGAGAAGCTCGGGGGTGCCCTCCGGGCCCGGCGCGCTGACGCGTACCGGACGGCCTCCGGCGCGCGATGACGCCTGGGTGAGCAATCCCCTTCCACCGTCCCTGGGGGCAGTTGGCGTGGGCCCAACCCCCACCAACTTTCCCCCCGCTCCCTCACGGGAGAAATGGGGGCGGCGCGGGCCGCCACGGGGAAGGGGTGGCGGCGTGATGGGGGACGGGACCTGATGGAGCTCTTTCCCATCCAACTGCTGTTCATCGTCGTCTTGATGAACCGCTACATCCTCGGTCCGTTCCTGCGGCGCCTGCGCGGGTCCAGCATCGACCGGGTGGACGACACGTACCGGCCTCGCGTCGCCATCGTCATCCCCCTCTTCAACGAGGGGAAGGGCATCTTCCACGCCATCCGCAGCCTGCTGGAGCAGGACTACCCCAGCGACCTGCTGCAAATCGTGGTGGTGGACGACTGCTCCAACGATGACAGCTACACGTGGGCCCTGAAGGCCGCGGAGGGACACGCCAATGTCCTGGTCATGCGCAACCCGGAGAACATGGGCAAGCGCAAGGGCATCAACCGGGGCGTGAAGGCCGCGGTCGACGCGGAGATCATCGTCTCGGTGGACTCCGACGTCATCGTGGACCGCTCCGCGGTGCGCAACCTCGTGCGCCGCTTCGTCAGCTCCCGCATCGCGGCCGTGGGCGGACGGACGTACGTGACGAACCGGCACCAGAACTGGCTGACGCGGATGGTGGAGATCAAGTTCCACTTCGCCCAGCAGTGGCTGAAGGACCTGGAGCGCAGCTTCCGCCAGGTGATGTGTCTGTCCGGCTGCCTCACCGCGTATCGCCGGCATGTGCTCCTGGAGCTGGAGCCCATCCTGGAGGCGCGCTCCATCGCCGGCATACCCATCAAATACGGCGAGGACCGGTTCCTCACGCGGCAGATCGTCAAACACGACTACGAGACGGTCTACACGCTGGACGCGTTCTGCTTCACCGCCGCGCCCGCGACGCTGGCCGGCTACTTCTCCCAGCAGCTGCGGTGGCGGCGCTCCAACCTGGTGGACCTGCTCGGCGGCCTGTCCCACGCGTGGCGCCTGCACCCGGTCATCACCATCCATTACGTGTCCCAGCTCGCGCTGCTGCTCGCCTACCCCGTCGTCATCGTCCACAACGTCCTCACCGGCGAGTTCCTGGACATCCTCTCGTTCCACTTCCTCGTCATCGGGTTGCTGGGAATCATCTACCGACTGGAGACGCGGCATCTGCCCGAGGACCGACGCGTGCACGGGGCGTGCTTCCTGCCCATGGCCCTGCTGATGCCGGTGACGTACGCGCTCTTCACGCCGTTGGCACTGCTGACACTGGACTCCGGGAGTTGGGAGACGCGGGGCAGCCCCAGCGTCGCCCCGGCTCCCTCCACCGAAGAAAACCGGAGCGGACTGCCGCCCAACCCCGCCGGAGAGGGCTCGCCATGAACCAACGTGTCGCGAATCGCATCAATGCCATCGCCGTGTCCACATACAAGCTGCTGGGCTCGGTGCTCCTGGGGATCATCCTGGCGGCGCTGGTGTCCTTCCTCGCGGTCCAGGGCTTCTTCCTCCTGAGCCATGGCTGGGTGACGCCCACGGTGGTGTCCCCCACGGACCCGCAAATCCTCTCACTGAACACGCAGCTCGCGGCGCAGACGTCGGCGAGAGACCACGTCGTCGCCGAGCGGCGCGCGGTGGAGAACCGCATCGAGGATGCGGAGCGCACCGTGTCCGCGGAGCGCGCCTTCCAACAGCGCTTCCTGGTGGCCCTGCGCGGCGAGCGTGCATCCAAGGACCGCGCCGCGAAGCGACTGGCCTCCCTGCGCCATGAGTACGGCCGGGCCCGTGAGGAGATCCTCAAGTCCAACCGGGCGTACGCGGGGCTGTCCCGCGCACGCACGGACGCGATGTATGGCGCGCGGCTGCTCCAGCAGGAGGACAAGCTCACCATCAATCACCACCTGGCGCAGCTGGCGCAGAGCAACCTGGCCCTCGCGCAGACCACGGTGGACATGGAGACGCGGGTGGACTCGCTCCACCGGGAGCTCGCGGGGCTGACGGCGGTGCAGAACGGCATGGGCAAGGACGGCACGCCCGTGGGAATCACTCCGGACGTGCTGCTCCTGGAGCGCGAGTACACGCACTCGGTGCTGGAGCAGGCCCGCGCCGTGGCGACGCTGCGAAGCCTGGAGCATGACCTGAAGGCGCTCGACGACGTGTCCCAGCGCTACGAGGCGCTCATCGTGTCGCTGCGAGCCTCGCCCTATCTGCGCGCCATCGAGAAGGACCTGACGGTGGCCTTCGTGCCGTACGAGAACCTGAACAACGCGGCCGTGGGCACGCCCCTCTTCGCGTGCGCCGCGAAGGTCGTCTGGTGCCGCGAGGTGGGCGTCGTGGGCCGGGTGCTGGAGGGTGAGGTCTCCATCAAACACCCCATCCGTCAGCACATGCTGCGCGGGGTGATGGTGGAGGTGAAGCTCACGGACTCCGCGTCGGCGCGCGAGGACCTGCTGCACCTGGGCCGCGCGCCCCTGGTGCTGTGAGGGCATGCGCACATGAAGACGTGGAGAAGCCCCATGCGGAAGACTCTCACTTGCGGCGTGTTGGTGTTGCTCGCCGCGCGAACCCCGGCGGCTCACGCGGAGCAGCCCACCGATCCGGCCCCTCCCGACGCCCGCGTGGAGCAGCGCGCCGCGGGCTACTGCGACTGGGTTCAAGGAATGGGCGACGCGGAGGCCGCGCTGGAGCTGGCACCCGAGGTGTTCGGCAGCTTTGGCGTGGTGAACACCGGTGAGGCCGAGGGCGGCGTCGCGCTGGGCAAGCCGAAGCTGCGGGTGACGGCGGGCCTGGGCTACGACTTCGTGGGCCTGTACCGGAGCCACAAGATTCACCGACGCGCGGCGGCGGAGTGCCGCCGACACCAGGCGCTCTCCTCGCTCCAGGCGGCGGTGAGACAGGGCATGGGGCTGGGTGAGGACTCGGCGCTGGAAGCCCGGGCCCGCGTGCTCCAGGACGCCCTGCCCCGCGCCGAGGAGCTCGTCAACGCCTTGCGCGCGGACCTCCGGGACGGCCGGGCGACGCTGGAAGAACTCAACGCGATGCAGGTGCGCCTGGACAACCTGCGCTCCCTGAGCACGGACACCGCGCTGGCGCGAGAGCGTCTGGCGTCGCGCCCCGAGTTTCCTCGCGGACAGCGCCTGGAGCCCTTGCTGGAGGAGCTGCGCGCGGCGGATGACGCGGTGGAGGTCGCCACCGGAAGCCTGCGCCGAGCCAAGGCGTGGGAGCTGAGCGTGCGCGGAGGGTATGACGAGGTCTTCGACGTGGAGCAGGAAGTCCCCCTCTTCGGGCAGGTCATGCTGACGTATGACCTGGGCCACCTGTGGCAAGGCAAGGCGAATGCCCGGGCCCGCGACGGTCGTCGACGTTCGACGACGAATGACGTGGACGGCGTGCATCAGAAGATCTCCGAGTTGCTGGTGGAGCTGCGCTCGCGGCATCGGACGGAGGAGGCTCGGCTGAGGGAGGTCTCCGCGCTCGTGTCGGACCTGGAGGGACAGCTTCGCGAAGTGGAGGCACTCCAGACGCGGGAGATACGCCGCTTCCGCGACTACCTCCTCCTGGAGCTGGCGCGGTTGCGCGCGGAGCAGGCGTACCTGACGGCGCACGTGGAGGCGCTCACGTCCTTCCTCGGGACGACGCGTCCCTGATGTCGGCCAGGGCCCCGAGCCGTGTCCTCGTGGCCTGTCTGGGGTTCGGAGTGCTCTCTGTCCTCGGGTGGGCTCGGCCTCCGCCCGGTGACGCCCAGAGTCCCGGCGCTCCCCAAGGCGCGGGCGCGCGGGAGAAGGAACGTGTGACGACCCTCGCCCCGGTGCCCTTGTCGAAGTTGCGGGTCACGCAGGGCGCGCTGCGCGAGCGGACCGATGGACGGCTCGACATGGAAGGAGCACGGCTGCGAGCCATCGTTCCCGGCACGAACACGACGTCACGCGCGGAGCTGCGCTTCTCGTCCCGAGGCTCCTCCAGCGAGCAGCGGGCCCTGCGGTCTGGAGAACAGCGACAGCAGGCAGGCCTCAAGCTGCGCGCACGCGACGGATGCAACGTGCTGTACGTGATGTGGCGCTTCGCTCCGAAAGCGGACATCGTCGTCAACTACAAGCGCAACCCCGACCAGCACCACAGCAGTGACTGTGGCAATCGCGGCTATGTCACCGTCCGCCCGTTCCGACGCAGCGCGGTGAGCGCGCCCTCCAAGGGAGAGGAACACACCCTGCGCGCCGAGCTGGCCGGAGTGACGTTGCGCGTCTGGGCGGACGACGCGCTGGTCTGGGAGGGCGACCTTCCCCCAGAGGCCCTCGCACTCGACGGTCCCGTGGGCCTGCGCTCGGACAACGTGCGGTTGACGCTCCAGCTTCGCGTCCCCTCACCCTGACGCATTCCTTCCAGGTGCCAGACTGGTGTCTTGAAGAGACTTGAGGGCATCCTGCGCGTCCACGCAGGGACATGAAGAGGCCCGTATGCTCGCTGGACGTCTGGGTTCACTCCGCTGGCTCGTGCTGTCATCGTTGGGAGTGGGCGCGCTGGGATGTGGCGGTTCGCTGGAGGCCGTCGAAGACACGTCGCCGCGCGACACGGGGGCCGCCCTCGCGGGACTCCAGGGCAACACCGTGTATGGGCGATGGCTCGGCTCCGGTGGACGCAATCCCACCCATCCCGGCAACCGCACGTTCTTCGTCGACCACGTGGGCCCCACTGCGACGGTGACCTTCACCCTCACCTCGTCCGTGGATGCGTACCTCTACCTGCTCGATGCCAGCGGCAACGTGCTCGCGGAGGACGACAACAGCGCGGGCAACCTGGGCGCGCGCGTGTCCCTCTCCCTGGCCCCGGGCACCTACAAGCTCGTCGCGGCGACCGCTTCACCGGGCCAGAGCGCGGACCTCACCCTCGCCTCCGACAGGGCTCCGCTGCGCTTCAGCCAGCGACTGCTCTTCAAACCCGTGTCGACCTTCCAGTGGATCTACGACGACAGCGGCACGGGCTCCAACAACGACGTCTCCATCTGGCGCCCCAACCTCGCCCAGTCGCCGGGCTATTACTCACTCGGCGATGTCGCGATGCCCAATGGCGGCGGAGGCCCCACTCCCGCGACAGCGCTCGTGGTGCAGGGCGAGGGAGACCTGCTCGCCCGCCCCGTGGACTACGTCTGGGTCTGGGACGACAAGGGCTCCGGAGGAACCCACGATGGCTCGTTCTGGGAGCCCGTGGCGCCCGCCGGCTACACCTGCCTGGGCGCGGTCGGGGTGCTGGGTTACGGCAAGCCCTCCACGGACCTCATCCGCTGCCTCAAGAGCGAGTACGTGGTGGCCGCCGACCCTGGCGCCGTGTGGAACGACAGCGGCTCTGGCGCGAACAACGACGTGGGCCTCTGGCAGAGCAACGCCAGGGACCACCGGGGACTGCCTGTCGCCACCTTCGTGGCACGGCCCAGCCACTCCGACACGGGAGGCAGTCGCTACTGGGCCCTCAACAAGAGCGCGACGGCGCACCCGGAGCTCCAGGGGCTGCCCGTGAGCGCCGCGACGGCGGCGGCCTTCGCCCCTCGCGTGTGGATGCACCCCGGCGAGGCGTACTTCCCCTCCTCCACGGAGTTCCACCTCGCCAACGTCCACGTGGAGGGCGGCCATCAGGTGACGAACCAGGCCCTGGGCTGTGACTCGTGTACGGACCCGCAGTTCCTGGATGGGCAGCGGCCGAACCAGGCGCCCGTGCCTGTCTATGCGGAGCTCATCACCCGCACCGTGAATGGGCTGCCCACGTCCACGACCGACGTGGTGTATTGGATGTTCTACCCGTACAACAATGGCAAGCGCGTCTGCATTGGCTGGTACTCACCCTGGGGCTGCGTGGGGGGCTACTCCACCTTCGGCAACCACGTGGGGGATTGGGAGCACGCGACGGTGCGCTTCGTGGAGGGCCGGCCGGCGCAGGTCTACCTGAGCCAGCACTCCAACGGGCAGACCTTCACCTATGGCGACAAGGGCATGGGCTTGCTGGGCTGGCGGCCGGAGCTCTTCTCCGCCCAGGGCTCCCACGGCGTCTACGCGGATGCGGCCCGGCACATCTACCGGCAGTTGCCCAACGGCGACTTCCTGGCGGATGACACCGGACGCGGCATCGCCTGGGACACGTGGAGCGCCCTGGTGCCGTTCGACTGGCGCACGCCGGGCACCTTCGAGGGGAGCCTGGCGTGGCTCAATCGCACCGAGCGCTGGGGCAATCCGAAGTCGGGCTGCGAGGTCTCCGAGCCCATAGCGGGGGAGTGCGTCCTCAACGACGGGCCCACCGGCCCCATGTCGAAGAGCGCATCACGGCCGGACTTCCTGCCCCTCGACTGACACGAGAGGGGCACTCGCCTTGCGGCCCTAGTTGATGGGGTACGCGTGGACGAAGAGGAAGACGAGCATGCCCTGGAACAGCGCGAAGCCGAGCACCACGGGCCCTCGCAGCGCGGGGTGCCGGCCGAGCCAGGCCCCCAGGGGCAGGAAGGCGGGCCACACGGCCGCGCTGTAGCGGCCCAGGCCCACCAGCCCGACGGTCCACAACACGAGCATCAGCGGAACGCCAAAGGCCGCCAGCGCCCACCAGCGCCGGCGCGCCAGGAGCAGCAAGGCCCCCACGCCGGGGACGAAGGAGAGCGCCACGTAGAGGCTGACCTCGGGCGCCCAGTCACCCTTCCACCAGGTCAGCAGCCCCGCCCAGGCC
>NZ_JABUMQ010000094.1:0-32755 GCF_013336645.1 Myxococcus sp. CA039A
CCTCCGCCGCGCGAGGCAGCCCGTCCCCCACCATCGCCACCAGCGCGTCCGTGCCCCACACGGCCAGCAGCAGCCCCAGTCCGCCGCCCACCGCCGACAGCACCAGGCTCTCGGTGAGGAACTGCGCCACCAGTCGCCCACGGCTCGCGCCCAGCGCCGCGCGGATGGACACCTCGCGTGCACGCGCCGTCGCCCGGGCCAGGAGCAGGTTCGCCACGCTGCTGCACGCCACCAGCAACACGAAGCCCACCGCGCCCAGCAGGAGCCACAGCGTCCCGCGCACCTGGCCCACCACCTCGTCCTCCAGCGACTTCACGGTGATGGTCCAGCCGTAGTCCTTGTAGCTCTGCTCGTACAGGGTCTCCATCTCCCGCCCCACCCGGTCCATGTCCGCCTTCGCCGCCTCCAGCGTCATGCCGGGCTTCAGCCGCCCCACCACGCTGAGGAAGTGGTAGCCACGCGAAACCTCCGCCGCCTGCTCCTGCGTGGGCGCCAGGGGCGCGTACAGGTCCGTGTCCGCCGGGTACTCCACGCCGGGCGGCAGCACGCCCACCACCGTGTACGTGTCCCCGTCGAGCCGGAGCTCGCGGCCCAGCACGCTCGAGTCCGCCGCGAAGCGCGTGCGCCACGTCTTGTGCGTCAAGACCACCACCTTGTCGCGCCCCAGCGCCTCCTCCTCTTCGGAGAAGGCGCGGCCCAGCACCGGAGACACGCCCAGCGTGGGGAACAGCGAGGCCGTGGAGCGCGTCAACTGGAGCCGCTCCGGCGCGTCGCCCCCGGTGAGCGTGACATTGTTCGCATCGAACGCCGCCAGCGAGCCGAAGGCCTTGGGCATCGTGAGGTAGTCCCGGTACTCGGGCACCGACACGACGATGTCCTTGATGTTCGCCTTGGCGTAGTTGCCCCAGATGTGGACCAGGCGCTCGGGCTGCGTGAAGGGCGGCGGATTCAACAGCACGCCGTTCACCACGCTGAAGACCGCGCTGTTCGCGCCGATGCCCAGCGCCAGCGCCAGCACCGCGATCAACGTGAAGCCCGGGCTCTTGCGCAATGAGCGCACCGCGTAGCGGACATTCTGGAGGAAGGTTCCCACGACGACTCCGAGTGATTCAGGACGCGGTCCTCCCGAGAGCCGCCCCGCCAGGAGCGACCCGGGCGAGGCCCACGAGAGGAGAAAAGGTCAGCGGCGCTGCTCGTCCTGCACGATGCGACCGTCGAAGAGGCTCACCGTGCGCGTCGCGGTGCGCGCGTGCGCCGGGTCGTGTGTCACCATGCAGATGGTGGCGCCCGCCTTGTGCAGGTCCGACAGCAACTGCATCACCGCCTCGCCGTTCTTCGAATCGAGGTTACCGGTGGGCTCGTCGGCCAGCAGGATGAGCGGGTCTCCGGCCACCGCGCGCGCCACGGCGATGCGCTGCTGCTGACCGCCGGAGAGCTGGCCCGGCATGTGCCGCGCGCGGTGCGCCATGCCCACCCGCTCCAGCGCCTTCTCCACCCGCTGCTTGCGCTCGGCGGCGGGCATGCCCCGGTACGTCAGCGGCAGCTCCACGTTCTCGAACACCGTCAGGTCGCCGATGAGGTTGAAGCTCTGGAAGATGAAGCCGATGTGCCGATTGCGCACCAGCGCCCGGTCCGACGCCGACAAATCCAACACGCTCTTTCCATCCAGGAGGTACGTGCCCCGCGTCGTCGTGTCGAGCAACCCCAGCACCGCCAGCAGCGTGGACTTGCCGGAGCCCGAGGGGCCGACAATCGCCACCCACTCCCCCTGGCGGATGTTGAGGTGGATGTTGGAGAGCGCGTGTGTCTCCACCTCCTCCGTCTCGAAGACCTTCGTCAGCCCTTCCAGCGTGATGAGGGACTTGCCCGACTCCACCTTGGCCGCACCCGACAGCACCGCCGCGTCCTCGGAAGCAGGCGTCTCCGCATTGTTGTTCGTCGTCGTCATCATCGCAGCCTCACCCGCTCGACCGCATCCCACGCGGCCATGTCCGACAGCACCACCTGGTCACCTTCCGCGAGGCCCTGAAGCACCTCCACGGCATTCACCGAACCCCGGCCCAGCTGCACCGGCACTCGAATCGCTTCGTCACTGCCCGGCATCAACCGGAACAGCGACATCGTCCCGTTGGGCTGCGCACCGGCCGGACGACCCACCGACAGCACGTTGCCCAGCCGCTCCAGCTCCACGGTGCCCTCCACCGTGAGGTCGGGCCGCGCGCCCTTGGGCAGCTCGTCGGGCAGCGACACCTCCACCCGCACCGTGCCCTGGCTCGCCGCCGGCGCCACGCGCGCCACCGTGCCCTCCACCACGCCGTTGCGCGTATCCACCAGCGCCTTCTGGCCCTGGACGATGTCGCGCGCCTGCGTCTCGGCGATTCTCAGCTCCGCCTTGAGCCGCTCCGGCTTGACGACCTTCGCCAGCAACACGCCCGGCGTCACCCACTGACCCAGCTCCAGCGGCAGCTCCTGCAGCACTCCGTCCTCCCCGGCGAGCACCTTCATCGACTCCACCTGGGTACGACGGAAGCGGGCCACCGCTTTCAATCGCTCCACCTGTCCCTGCAACGCCACCAGCTGGTCCCTCATGCTGGAGGCGACGACGGACAGCTTCTTGCGCTCCAAATCCAGGCGGCGCGTCATCTCGCCCGCCTTCTCGCCCGCCTGCCGCGCGTCGAGCGCGGGGATGAGGTCCTTCTCGACGAGGACGGCGTTGGCGGTGGCGCGGCGCTCGGCGTCGGAGGACTCGGCGGTGAGGGTGGCCACCGCGGCCTCCTGCGCCAGCCGCTGCGTCTCCAGCGTCATGCGCATCTGGATGAACTCCGCCTCGGCGCTGGCGAGCTGCCGCTCCGCCTCCAGCATCTGGAGCTGCACGTCCGGGTTGGCCAGCTCCATGAGGAGCGTGTCCGCCTTCACCGTCGCGCCGGGCCGCACGTGGATTCGCTCCACGCGGCCCGCGGTGTCCGCCGTCAGCCAGCGGATGTACTCGGGCACCAGCGTGCCCGCGCCCTTCACCTGGCGCACCATGGGGCCGCGCTTCACCGTATCCAGCCACACCGAGGCCCGGTCCACCGAGGGCGCCGCCGGACGCAGCCGACCCAGACCCACCGTGACGAGGATGAGCGCGAACGCGCCGCCGATGGCGAACAACCAGGGTTTACGGCGCGGCTTCTTGGCTTTGGGAATGTCCACGGGCCACCCCTAGAGCGAGCCGCGTGCCAACCGTTACACGCGACTCAACCCCAGGAAATTGCTCGGACCCCGCACGCCCCCTCGTGGGCCCGTGCCCGGTTCCGCGAAGTGCTGTCCCAGAAGCGAACAGCACCCCGCCCCGCCCGGCCTCCAGGCGGGTTCACCGTCAGGGGAAGGCGTAGCCCAGGAGCTGCTCGGTCACCTGCCCCTCGCAGTTCGACGCGGGGGAGATGAAGTGGTCCCTGCCCTGACCCAGGTTGCAGCGGTAGAGCGGAACGGTGCCCGGCACCTGCTGCAGGTGGATGTAGCCCACCGGCCCCAGGGGCGGCAGGCCCTCGCAGCCCACGTCCGGGCTGAGCAGGTTGTGGTCGCCCACGCGGCACTCGTACAGCATCCGCATGCCCGGCATGCCGTCGCGCAGCAGCCGCCACGAGGACTCCTGCCGGAAGCCCGGAGGCAGGAGCCGCGACGACGCCCAGTGGCCTCGCGTGGCGTGGTAGCCCCGGCGCAGGCGCGTGTACGGCAGCTCCTCGAAGCCGCAGGAGAGCTGGGGCGGGTTCAAGTCACTGCGGTTGGCCAGCGCCCATGTGCTCCACGACGGCTTCGCGCTCCCGTCAACACGGCGCAGCCCGAGCGCCAGTCCACCCTCCGCCGCGTTGTCGTGCATGCGGTGGTAGATGTAGCTCTCGATGCCGGGCGTCCCCAGCACGTTGCGGAACGAGTCGCACACCGCCGTCTGCTGCGCGGCCTCCGACGACTGCGGCGAGCCGGAGTGGATGCCGCTCTCCGTGAGCTGGATTTCCCACGCGTGCTGCCGGGTGGGGAACGTCTTGCGCAGCCAACCCGCCAGCACGCCCAGGTTGCCGTACGTCACGCGCGGGTAGTCATCCGCGGAGAACTGCGGACGGAACAGGTCCGGCGCGTACGGGTGGTACGCCACGCGCCACGCTCGCGAGCCCACGCGCGCCGCGAAGCCATTCAAGAACGTCGTCGCCGACAGGAGCGGGCTGCTCGCCCCCGGCGCATCCAGCTCCGGACCAAAGTGGTGCGTCAGCGAGATGAGCACCTTCGCCGCCGACTGCCACGTCATCACCTGGTCATAGGCGGCGTTGTAGCTGGCCGCGTACGTGTCCAGCCACGCCGTGGTGTTGCACGCGCCCGCGCCCTGACCGCAGCCGATGTCGAACCAGTCGTTGGAGTTGACCTCGTTGTGGATGACGAAGTCGGCGATGCGACCATGGCCGTTGAGCCCGTTGTAGCGCTGCGCGAGCAGGCCCACGAAGCGGCCGTAGTCCGCCGCGTTGTTGGGCGCGCAGAAGATGTCGAAGCCCGCCGCCGCGGGCGTACACGTGCGCCCCGCGCGCGCCCACGCGGGCACGCCGTACACCACGGCCGTCACCACCACGCCGCGCGCCGTCCACTCGCGGATGGCCGCGTCCACGTTGGCCGCCACCGCGAAGCAGTGCCCCGCGTACTCCACGCGCCCTCCGGTACACGGCGGCGCCTGCACCGACGGCTCCCACGAGGCCCAGACCAGGTTCATCGCCACGCCGCCCGTGTTGTTGCCCGCGAGCTCGTCGTAGCCAGGCCAGAAGTCCGGCTGCACGCCCTTCAGGCGATACGCGGTGCGCGTCGGATACGGCAGGTTCGCCCCCGCCACCGCCGGCAGCAGTCCCACCACGGCCAGAGCCAGCGCCAACCCAAGGGCCCGGCCTCCAAACAGTCCTCGACGCAAGTGACACCTCCCGTGCGCGTCGAGCCCGCCGAGGACCCACTCCCTGTCTCGCGTCCTCAGGCCAACTCAACGAGATAATCAGATTATGCAATTAAAACCATTCTATGTCGTCAAAATTGACTCACAGCTTGTCTTGATTGGAAGTGAGGGAAGTAGGCTGCGCGGCTCATGCCTTCGTCCCTCCTCGAAGTCTTCTTGGAACACGCCCACGACGCGCCGGGCCGGCCGCTGCTCACGTTCGAGCGCGAGTCGACCTCCCACGGCGAGTTCGCCGCGCACGTCGCGGCCTTCGCGAAGGGGCTGCGTCAGCGCGGCCTGCAGCCAGGCGAGCGCGTGGCGCTCTTCCTGGAGAACAGCCCTCGCTTCATCGTCGCCTACCTGGGTGTGCAGCACGCGGGCTGCGTGGTGGTGCTCGTCAACACGGCGTACCGCCAGGTGGAGCTGGCCCACATCCTCGCGGACGCGGAGGTGCACACCTGTGTCACCAGCGCCTCGGGAGTCGCCGAGCTCATCCCCCTGAGAGACCAGCTCCCGTCGCTGCAGTGGCTCGTCACCGTGGAGCCGACCACCGTCGCGCCTCCGGCCTCGCTGGAGGTCATCGACTTCGACACGCTGCTCGAGGAAGGCACGACGTCACCGGTGGCGCTCGCGCTGCCGCGTCCGGAGGACCTGGCGGTGTTGGGCTACACGTCCGGCACCACCGGCCGCTCCAAGGGCGCCATGCTGCTGCACCGCAACCTGCTGGCCAACGTGAAGGCCGTCACCGAGGCGTGGCGCTGGACGGCGGCGGACCGGCTGCTGCTCGCCCTGCCGTTGTTCCACACGCACGGCCTCATGGTGGGCCTGCACGGCACGCTGTACACCGGAGCGAGCCTGGAGTTGCACCGGCGCTTCGTCGCCACGGAGGCGCTGGCCACGTTGCGCGATGACGCCTCGCTGACGATGTTCTTCGGCGTGCCCACCATGTACGGACGGCTGCTGGAGGAGTCACGGCGCACGGGCGTGAAGCCCCGCGAGCTGCGCCTGTGGGTCTCCGGCTCAGCGCCCTTGAGCCCCCAGCTCTTCCACGACATCGAGAAGGACTTCGGCGCGCGCATCCTGGAGCGCTACGGGATGACGGAGACCCTCATGAACACCACCAACCCGTACGACGGCGAGCGCCGGCCGGGCACGGTGGGCTTCCCCTTCCCCGGCCAGCAGGCGCGCGTGGTGGACGTGCGCACGCGCCGGCACCTGCCCCCGGGGGAGATGGGGGAAATCGAAGTCCAGGGCCCCCACGTCTTCGCCGGCTACTGGCGCCGGCCGGATGCCACGTCGGAGTCCTTCGACTCGGAGGGCTGGTTCCGCACGGGCGATTTGGGCGAGCTGGACGCGGACGGATACCTGCGCATCACCGGGCGGGCGCGGGAGCTCATCATCAGCGGCGGCTTCAACGTGTACCCGCGCGAGGTGGAGGAGGTGCTCGCCACGCACCCGGGCGTGGCCGAGGTCGCCGTGCTGGGCCTGCCGGACGCGGACTATGGCGAGCAGGTGGTGGCCGTCGTGGTTCCCCCCGCCGGCGTCCACGCCCCCGAGGCCCAGGCGCTGGTGGACTGGTGCAAGGACAGGCTGGCCAGCTTCAAGAAGCCCCGTCGCGTCGTCTTCATGGACTCGCTGCCTCGCAACGCGCTAGGCAAGGTCCAGAAACACCTGTTGCGAGCCCGACTGCGGTGAGACCCCTGGTCCGCAGCATTCCGAACACACCGCGCTCAAAACCATGGCTTGCGCCGCGCCGTGTCCTACCGTCCCGCCCTGGGGTGGCCGGAGCCGGGGTGGTTCCGCTGAACGAGGCCCCATGTGGTGACCGCGCGCGAAGGGAGGGTGTGCGTCGATGAAGCGGCTGCTCATCGTGGATGACGAGCTGGCCATCGTCGAGGCACTCCAGGACATCCTCTCCGTGGAGGGCTACGGCATCCTCACCGCCTTCAACGGCGCGGAGGGCCTGCAGCGGATGGCGGAGGTGCGTCCGGACCTGGTGCTGCTGGACTTGATGATGCCGGTGATGGACGGCCGGGAGATGCTCCGTCGCATGCGCGACGACGCCTCGCTGCGCACCATTCCCGTGGTGGTGATGAGCGCGGGCCGCATCTCCGAGGAGGAGCGCCGCTCCAGCGCCCGCTTCCTGGCCAAGCCCTTCGAGCTCGACCTGCTGCTGGAGACCATCACCGAGCTGCTCGGCGGGCCCGACGGGCCCACGCCCGGCACTCCAGGGACGGCGGGCTGAGGCACGCCGTCCCGGCGTCGCTCAGCCCGGCGTCGCGCGGAACAGGATGTCGCGGTAGTACTGCAGCTCGTTGATGCTGGAGCGCAGGTCCGCGAGCGCGGTGTGACCGCTGGGCGGCTTTCGCGGCTCCACCAGGTTCGGGTACCACGCGCGCACGAGGACCTTGAGGCTCGTCACGTCCACCATGCGGTAGTGCAGGTAGCGCTCCAGGAGCGGCATGTACTGGAACAGGAAGCGGCGGTCGGTGTGGATGGAGTTGCCAGCCAGCACGCCCTCGCCCAGCGGGCAGTGTTCCGCCACCAGCGCCGTCACTTCCCGCTCCGCCACCCGCAGCGACGTGCTGGAGGCGCGCACCTTCTCGAGCAGGCCGTTGCGCGTGTGCATCTCACGCACCACGGGCTCCATGCGCAGGAGCACTTCCTCCGGCTGCCAGATGACGCGTTCGAACTCCGCGATGGGGCGCAAATCCGGCCCGGTGATGATGACGCCAATCTCGATGATGGCGCACGACTCGGGGTCCAACCCGGTCATCTCCAGGTCCAGCCAGACAAAGCGGGGTTCACGCGAGCGCATTCCGATGCCTATACCAGCCCCCGCGCCCATGCGGGGCCTCAATACTCCGCTTCAGACTTCCACCTCGCATTCGGCGGTCCACCGACCGTCCGCGCTCCGGCGCACGGTGGGTCCGCTCAGGGTGACGCCTCTCACGTCCCGAGAGGGACGGTGCCTCACCGGGTCCAGGTGCTCACCGTAGCCACGGCCGAACAGGCGCGGCCCATCCAGGCGCACCGCGAAGCAGCGGAAGCGCAGTCGCCGCGAGCCCATGAGCTGGACGACGGAGCGCAGCCAGTCCATCAGCAGCCCCTCCCGGTCGACGGCGTCGCACACCACGTCCACCTCCTCGCGCACCTCCACGGTGGACGGGTCCGTCACGCGCGTGCACAGCGCGAGCGCGACCTGCTCGAAGGCCTCCTCGGGCGTGCGGCCCTCGCCTCGCACCGCGACTTCGCCGCCCCGGGAGAAGACCTCCCAGCGCGGGGGCGGCGACTCTTCGCCTGTCCACGACTCGGTGCTCATTCACGCGCCTCCAGTCGAGGTGCATCCAGGTGGCGCGTGAACCAGTCCGCCGCGCGGCGCGCCACCTCCTCCAGCGTGCCGGGCTCCTCGAACAGGTGGGTGGCGCCGGGGATGACGATGAGGGACTTGGCGGCGGACAGCTCGTCGAACGCGTCCTGGTTCAGCTCCAGCACGTCCACGTCCAGGCTGCCCACCAGGAGCAGCGTGGGCGCGCGGACCCGGGCCAGCGCGGGACCGGCCAGGTCCGGCCTGCCACCGCGAGACACCACCGACTGGACGAGCTCCGGGTGCAGCGCGGCCGCCACCAGCGCCGCGGCGGCGCCGGTGCTGGAGCCGAAGTAGCCCAGGCCCATCCCGGACAGCTCCGGCTGGGCCTGCGCCCACCGCGTCACGGCGATGAGCCGCCGCGCGAGGAAGGGGATGTCGAAGCGCAGCTCGCCGGTGCCCGCGTCCATCGCCTCCTCGTCCGCGCCGAGCAAATCGAACAGCAGCGTGGCCAGCCCCGCGTCGCGCAGGCTCCGCGCGACGGCGCGGTTGCGGGGGCTGAAGCGACTGCTGCCGCTGCCGTGCGCGAAGACCACCAGCCCGCGCGCGCCCGGAGGAAGCCCCAGACTGCCGCCCAGCTCCACCCGCCCGGAGCGCACCGCCACCTCGTGGACCTCTTGGTCCTTCGGGTCGTCCTGCCACATGGAGCCGCCCTCCTCGCGTCACGGGTTCACATCGTCACAAGCCCAAGGCTTCACGACTCACGGCGCACGGCTCACATCCAGGACCCACCCGGGTCCGTGGACTCCAGCACCGCCTGGGAGCGCCATGGCGGCTGGCGCGAGCGCTCGACCAGGTTCTGCAGCTCCACGTCCGGGAACGCGCGGAAGTCGTCGTACGCCTCGGCCACGGAGCGCATCCCCGCCTCCGTCGAAACGCACGCCACCGCGTCCGCCTCCCTTCGCAGCACCTCCAGCCCCTGGGGCGAGGCCACCGGGGTGCCCATCACCAGCCGGGCCGGATGCAGGAGCCGCAGGGCCCTCAGCGCGGCGGCGGCGGTGGCGCCCGTCAGCACGCCGTCATCCACCAGCAGCACCGTGCGGCCGCCCAGCTCCGGCGGAGGACGTCCGCGCAGCCGCCGCACCTGCTCCTCCACCACGCTGGCCTCTTCGCTCACCAGCGAGTCCACCTCGCTCCTGGGCAGGGGCGCCAGCCGCAGCGAATCCGAGAGCAGATACTGGCCGCCTCCCTCGGACACCGCGCCCAGGGTCAGCGCCCGTCCGGGGATGCTCAGCCGCCTCGACACCCAGACGTCCAGTGGGACTTCCAGCGCGCGGGCCACCTCGTACGCCACCCGAAGCCCCCCGCGAGCCACCCCCAGCACGCGCGCGTCCGAGCCCCGGTAGGGCAGGAGCATCGTTGCCAGCCGTCGCCCGGCGTCCGCTCTGTCGCGAAAGCGCATCATCACTCTCCTTGTCCCTAGGAAAAGCACGCCCGGGCTCGCTGGCGGCGAAGGGGCGGACAACGGCTCTCCCGGAGGCACGTCGCCAGGGGAGGCAGCGAGCGCCGAGCCCCCGGGCCACCGGGCGCGCTAGGGTTGGGCCATGGACCCCATCCTCCTCATCGGCACCGCCAGTCCCCACCTGGGACGTGAGCTCGCCCTGGCCCTGGGCGTGGCGCCCGCTGACTGTCACTTCGAGCGGTTTCCCGATGGAGAGATGCACCTGGAGGTCCCCGCCGCCGTGCGAGGGCGCACCGTGGTGCTGGTGCAATCGCTGACGCCTCCGGCGGGAGAGCACCTGCTGGAGCTGCTGCTGATGGCGGACGCGTGCTGGCGGGCCGGCGCGGCGCGGCTGGAGGCGGTGGTGCCGTACCTCGGTTACGCGCGGCAGGACCGACGCGCACGGCCGGGCGAGCCCCTGGGCGGTCGCCTGGTGGCGGACATGCTGTCCCAGGGCCGCTTCGCGCGAGTGCTGGTGGTGGACCTGCACAGCCCCGCGCTGGAGGGGTGCTTCGGCGCGCCGCTGGAGCACCTCACCGCGCTGCCGGTGCTGGCGGAGGCGCTGCGGCCCCACGTCACGGACACCTCGGTGGTGGTGGCGCCGGACCTGGGCGCGGTGAAGCGCGCGGAGGCGCTGGCGCGGCTCCTGGGCCGTCCGTGGGCGGTGATTCACAAGGTGCGGCTGAGCGGCGACGAGGTGCACGCCAGCGGCCTCATGGGCGAGGTGCGCGGCAAGCGGCCCATCCTGGTGGACGACATGGTGTCCACGGGCGGCACACTGGTCGCGGCGGCGGGCACGCTGCGCGCCGCGGGGTGCGCGGATGACCTGACGGTGGTGACGACCCACGCGCTGCTGGTGGGCCCGGCGGTGGAGCGGCTGAGCGCGCTGCCGGTGACTCAGCTCGTGAGCACCGACAGCGTGGAGCCACCCTCGGGGCTGCCGTTCGGGCACCGGGTGGTGACGCTCGCTCCGCTGGTCGCCCGCGCGCTGCGGCCGTGAGCAGGTGGGAGCATGCGTGGGAGAAGTGGGCACACGAGGGCCCGGCGCTCGCGGGCCGGGCGCGGCGAGGGGTGCAAGTTGAGCCCGCGCCGGGGATGGACTCGGTCTAGGCTTGCCCCATGTCCGACACGTTGCTGACGAAGCGGGAAGCGGGGGTCCTCACCCTCACCTTCAACCGACCCGAGAAGAAGAACGCCTTCACGCATGCGATGTACGAGGCGGCCACCGCCGCGCTCAAGCAGGCGGCGACGGACGACGAAGTCCGCGTGGTGCTGCTCACCGGCGCGGGCAGCGTCTTCACCGCGGGCAATGACATCGGCGACTTCATGGAGCACCCGCCCGCGGGCGAGGACAGCGCGGTGTTCCTCTTCCTCAAGGCGCTGGTGGACGCACCCAAGCCCGTGCTGGCGGCCGTGGATGGCCCCGCGGTGGGCATCGGCACGACGATGCTGCTGCACTGTGACTACGTGGTGGCGAGCGAGCGCGTGCGCTTCCACATGCCCTTCGTCCAGCTCGGTCTGTGCGCGGAAGGCGCCAGCAGCCTGCTGATTCCGCGCATGGCCGGCTACGCGCTGGCCAGCGAGCTGCTGCTGTTCGGCGAGCCCTTCGACGCGGCGACCGCGCTGCGCGCCGGCATCATCAACAAGGTGGTGTCCGCCGAGAGCCTCCAGGAAGTGGCCGCCGAGCGCGCCCGTACCCTGGCCTTGCGTCCCGCCGAGGCCGTGCGCGTGACGAAGGAGCTGATTCGGGGACCGCGCCGCGAGGAGACGCACGCCACGCTGGCGCGCGAGGGCGCGAAGTTCATCGAGCGCCTGGGCTCCACGGAGGCGCAGGAAGCCTTCATGGCCTTCATGTCGCGCGGCAGCAAGAAGTAGCCGCCCTCGGGGACCTCATGAGCCCGGAGCCAGCGCTGGCCCCGGGCTCGAACTCCGGACTCCGGACGTGGGTCAGCGCGTCGTCGGAGCCTGCGGCGGACGAGGCGTGCCGCGCCCGGTGAGGAAGGACTCGATGCTGGCCGCCTGCGCCGACTTCAGCGCGACGCACTGGTCCACCGACTCCAGAATCTGCGCCAGCATGCGAGGCCCGCCCGGCGCGTTCGCGTTGCGCGTCGTGAAGAAGTCCGAAATCTCCTGCCGCCGCTCCGGACTGCAGAAGCCGCCGGCCACGAAGACCATCCGGCCAGCCGCGTCCTTCGGCAGGAGCGCGTCGGGCGAGTCCCCCACCAGCCGGTCGTAGTTCTCCTTCACGAAGTCGAGCGCCACGCCCTGCGTGCCCGCGTGCTGCGTGGCCCCGAACACCATCCACATCGTCTCACGCGGGTCCAACGCCTTGTCGAACACCAGCGACAGGCCCTGCTTCACCAGCACCGGGTCCCTGAAGCCGCTCAGCGCCCCCAGCAGGTGCTGACGCGTGGAGCGGTCCTTCTCCGAGCGCACCGCCGTGAGGAGCTTCTGCTGGAAGGCCGCGTCCCCGTGCGCCGCGGCGACCGCGAGCACCGCGTCCACCATCTCCGGTTCAATCGCGCGCTTGTCGGTGAGCCACTTGTCCGAGAGCGCCCGAGCCTCCGCGACAATCTTCGGGTCCGCGCCGTCGCGGCCCGCCACCCGCACCAGGCGCGGACGCAACAGGCGCGTGTCCTCGCTCTCGCCCTTGCGCGAGGCGAAGCCCAACTGCCGGGCCCGGGGGCCGTACGTCTCACGCAGGAAGCGCGCACGGTCCGGAAGGCGCGCCTCCGGCAACAGCCGCGCGCTCGACAGGTCCAGCATGTCCATCGTGCTCTCGACGATGACGCGGTCCGGGTCCTGGGCCATGCGGGCCGCCAGCGCCAGCGCCTCGGAGGCCGGCAGCGCCCCGGACAGGGCCAGCGCCTTCACGTCCCCCAGCAGCGCCACGCGCTCCGAGCGCGACAGCTTCGCCACGCCCGTCTTCAGGAGCTTCGTCGCCGCGTCCCCCGCGAGCTGCATGCGGAAGAAGCCCGCGCCCTCCGCGTTGGGGAACACCCAGGCCGGGCACGTCTTCGCCTCCGGCAGGACGACCTCGGCGCGCTCTCCCTCCAGCACCGTGCAGGCGCGCGCGTCCTTGTTGCCCGCCGCGTACTCCACGCACACGGGCACCTTCCACGTCTGCGGCCCCGGCGCCTGCGAGCCCAGCCGCAGGTAGCGCTGCTGGGTGAGGACCACCTTCGGCTGACCCGCGCCACACTCCAGCGACGCGGTGACGAGCGGCGCGCCGCCCTGGTCCAGGAACGTCCCCAGCACGCCCGTCACGTCCTTGCCCGCCTCGGCGGACAGCGCGTCCAGGAAGTCCTTCGCCGTGGCGTTGTCGTGCGCGTGCTTGCGCAGGTAGCGCTGGATGCCCTTGCGGAACACCTCACGCCCCAGCCACTCCTCCGTCATGGTGAGGACCGCGGAGCCCTTGCCGTAGGTGATGCCGTCGAACGCGTTGTGGATGTCATTGGCCGTGTCGATGGGCTGACGGATGCGGCGCGCGGACAGGAGGCTGTCGGAGTCCAGCGAGCGGCTGCGGTCCTGCACGCGCTCCACCGGCGCGTCCCACGACGGCTGCCACGTCTCGATGATGCGCGGGGTCACCCAGGTCGCGAAGGATTCGTTGAGCCACAGGTCGTCCCACCACGCCAGCGTGACGAGGTTGCCGAACCACTGGTGCCCCAGCTCGTGCACCTGCGTGTCGGAGAAACCGCGCTGCCGGCTGAGCGAGTCCTCTTCCGGCTTCGCCAGCATCATCCGCGAGTTGAACGTCACCAGGCCCGGGTGCTCCATGGCGCCACCGAGCAGCGGCACCGCGATGACGTCCAGCTTCTCGTACGCGTAGGGGATGCCGAAGTAGTCCTCCAGCGCGGCGAGGATTTCGGGCGTCACCTTGGCGGCGTAGGTGCCTTCGACGGCGCGGCCCTTCGGGGTGATGATGCGCGTCTTCACCTTCTTCTGGCCGGAGTCCGCGGCGGCGAGGAAGTCGAACGGGCCCACGCCGAAGGCGATGAGGTAGGAGGGCAGGGGCTGGGTGCGCGCGAAGCGGTAGGTGCGGCCACCGTCCGGGCGGGCCTCCTCGGCGAGCTGCGGCGTGTTGGTGACGGCCACGTTGCCCGCGGGCACATGGAACGTCAGCTGCCAGGGCACCTTGAACTCGGGCTCGTCGAAGCACGGGAACACGCGCCGCGCGTCGATGGGCTCGAACTGCGTGTAGACGTACCAGTCGCCGCCCTCGTTGACGCGGAAGGCGCCGTCCGTCTCCTTCTCGGAGGCGGTGCCCTCGTACACCACGCGCAGCTTCGCGGTGCCGATGGCCAGCGGCTTCGCCAGCGAGAAGCCGAGGAAGTCACCCTTCTCGCTCTTCAGCGGCGTCACGTCGATGGTGGCGCCCGCCTGCATCAGCGAGGCCTCCTTCACCGTGAGGTTCTTTCCGTGCAGCCACACGATGGAGGTGGGCTGGGCCACGTCGAGCCCGATGCTCGCCGTGCCCTGGAAGGCGGAGACCTTCGGGTCCAGCGTGAGCTCCACCGCATAGCCATTGGGACGCACGTCCTTGGGCAGACGCAGCGTGGGCGGCGTGGGAGCGGCCGAGGCCGCGGAGGATGAAGCGGGAGCAGTCGCTGCGGGCTCGGCGGCCGGAGGGTTCTGCCGGGCACCGCACGCGCACAACAGGGCAACGGTGGACAGAACCACCGCTCGGAGCAGGTTGGGCATGGCGCGCATAGTGGCCCATGCCGGGCAGCCAGGGTAGCGCCGCGCATGAGTGTGTTCTTGCCGTAATCTTCACTTCGGGGTGGAGTGCCTCCGTGTCCTCGCCCGCTCCCATTTCCGACCAGACAGTCCCGCCAGCGAACGCCGCGAAGGTGCCCTCCGAGCATCTGCGCCGTGTCATCGGCACGCCTCCGGGCCCGGTGGTGAAGTTCGTGACGCGCTTCGTCTTCGCGTTCCTCACGTGGCTGTCGTTCGCGTCACGCGACGCAATCGCCCGCTTCGTGGGCAACCTGGCGTACACGCTGGGCATCCGCCGCCGCGTCGCGCTGGACAACCTGGCGCACGCGCTGCCGGAGAAGACCGACGCGGAGCGACGGGACATCGCGCGGGGCGCGTACATCAACATGTCGCGCGTGGTGCTGGAGTCGGTGCCCTCGGGAGACCGGCTGACGTCGGACTGGGCCGAGCAGGGCGTCGAGGGCACGGAGGCCTGGGAGGCGCTGAAGGCGCGCGTGGCCACGGGCAAGGGCGCGCTGATGGTGACGGCGCACTTCGGCAACTGGGAGCTTTTGGGAGACATGCTGGTGCGCCTGGGCGTGCCACTGGTTGCGCTGGTGCGTCCGTTGAAGGGCGCGCTCAACACGCGCATCGCGGAGAACCGGGTGCGCCTTCCCGCGGGGCTCATCTATCCGCGCGGCGCCATCCAGGAGCTTTCGGAAGCGGTGGAGCGCGGCGAGTCGCCCTTCATGCTGCTGGACCAGGCGCTGCCGGCGAAGGCGGCGGTGTTCGTTCCGTTCTTCGGGAGGCTCGCCTCCACGACGCCCGCCATGGCGGTGGCCGCGCAGCGCACGGGCGCGCCGGTGTTCGTGGTGATGGGCGTGCGCAACGGCAAGCTGGGCCCCAGGCTGCGGCTGGAAGTGGAAGGGCCCATCCTCCCGCCCGCGCCTGGCGAGTGCGAGGACCCGATTGCGGAGCACACCGCGCGCGTCACCGCGGCGCTGGAGCGCTGCATCCGCAAGTACCCGCACCAGTGGATGTGGCTGCACCGCCGCTGGAAGGTGCAGCCTCCCAGCGCGACGGACGCGAAGCGCTGAGCGTCGCTACTCCACCACCACGCGCCGCAGGTGCGCGCCCAGGCGCGCGACAATCTCGTAGTGCAGCGTCTGCGCCCAGCCGGCGAGCGACTCGGCGCTGATGGACTCGTCGCCTTCGCGCCCCAGCAACGTCGCCGTCACGGGGCGCTCGTCATGCGCGGCGCGCGTCACGTCGACGATGAGGTGGTTCATCATCACCCGGCCCAGCACCGCGCACCGCCGCCCGTTCACCAGCACGTGCGCCTTGCCCGAGGCCAGCCGTGGATAGCCGTCGTAGTAGCCCACGGGCAGCACCGCGATGCGCGTGGGCTCCGACGTCCGGTAGGTGCAGCCGTAGCCCACATAGCTGTCCGCGGGCAGCCACTTCACCACCTGGCTGCGGCACCGCCACGACAACACCGGCTTGAGCACCGGCACCTCGCCCAACACCAGCCGCGCCGACAACCGCGTCTCCGCCGACGGCCACAGCCCATACAGCGAAATCCCTACCCGCTGCGCCTCGTAGCGCGCCCGGGGCAACACCAGCGCCGCGGCGCTCGCGGCGATGTGCCGCTGCAGCACCCGCCCCTCGCCCAGCTGTCCCGACAAGAGCCGCAGCCCCGTCTCGAACGCGTCCACCTGCGCCAGCGCGTAGCCCTGCTCCGTCACGTCCTCCGTGTTGGCGAAGTGGCTCAGCCCGCCCACCACCTCCAGCACGTCCCGCGCGTCGACCAGGAACTGTGTCTCGCGCGGGAGCTGCTCCAGCGTGAAGCCCTCGCGCCCCAGGCCCGTGTCGATGTGGACGTGGACCCGCAGCGGCCGCTCCAGCTTCGCCGCGCGCAGCACCGGCACCGCGTCTTCCCAGCCACGGTCCGCCACCACCACCTCCACCCCCTCGCGCGCCAACACCACCGCCTCGTGCGGCGCCACCGCGCCCAGCACCACCACCTGCCGGGGAGGCAGGCCCTGGGCCCGCTCGTACTCACGCACCTTCAGCGCGTCCTGCGGCGCGATGAAATACAGGAGGTCCACCAGCCCGTGGACCAGCGGCAGCACCTGCGCCAGCCCGTGCCCATAGGCGTTGCCCTTGAGCACCACGCCCAGCGACTGCGACGTCCCTCCCCGCCCCTCCAGCGCCCGGAACACCTCCACGTTGTGCCGCAGCGCCCCCGCGCTCAGCTCCAACCACGAGGTATGGGCCGCATCCCCGGGCCCGCCGCCAATTGACTCCACGTTCACCTCCACCACGTCGACTCCCGCCCCATACCAGCAATGGACGGGCCATGGGCTTCGCGGCCCCTGGGACACAGGCGCCCGCGTATGGAGCAGGCGCACCGGGGGACCGTCCGGGCCCACCCCTTGTCATACCTGTTGTCCCGGAGCCCTCCTCCATCAGCGAACCCAGGCAAACAAGAGTTCACTTCGGAAATGGTTGAATCCGGATTACGCGAGGGGGGTGCTATCGTCCCACGGCGTGTCCCCCCCGGACGTTTCCCTGGCCCAGGCCTTCATCGCCGCGCGTGGTGTTTCCTCCGCGCCGGAGCCGTCGCTGCCCCTGCTGCAGGAGCGGCTGACGCGCGCGTTGTCCACCGCGCGCGCGGCCTGGCCCGGGGTGGAGCTGGAAGGCGTGCGCTTCGTCAGTCATCTGGCGCGGCTGCTCCCCACGCAGGCGCCCTCCGAGGACGTGGAGAAGTTCCACCTCCCGGACGTGTACCTGGCTCGCGCAGCCGCGGACCGGCTGCCCTCCGCGCTGAACGCCTTCGAGTCGAGCTTCCTGCCCGAGGTGAACGCGGCCGTCGCGCGGCTGAAGCTGCCGCCCACGGGGCTCGACGAGGTCCGCCAGCTGCTGCGCCAGCGCATGCTCGTGGGCAGCGCCGACTCTCCCGCGCGGCTGGCCGCCTACCCGGGGACGGGTCCGCTCAGCGGGTGGGTGCGGGCCGCGGCGCTGTGGCTCGCGCTCGACTGGCAGCGCCAGCGCAGCGGACATCCCCAGGCGGATGACGGTGACTTGTCGCTGCTCGTGGCGCCGGGGGACGACCCGGAGCTGCTCTATCTCAAGAACACGTACCGCGCGGAGTTCAGCACCTCGTTCTCCGCGGCGCTCGGAATCCTGGAGCCCCGTCAGCGCAACTTCCTGCGCCTGAAGTACCTGGACGGGCTGAGCATCGACCAGCTCGGCGCGCTCTACGGCGTGCATCGCTCCACCGCGGCGCGGTGGGTGGTGGCCGCGCAGGACGCGCTGCTCCAGGAGACCCGACGGTTGCTCACCGAGCGGCTGCGCCTCACCGGCTCCCAGCTCGACAGCGTGTTGCGCCTCATCTCCAGCCAGCTCGACGTGAATCTCAGCCGCCTGCTGCGCTCGAAAGCGGACTGACGCCGCGGACCCCGCACCTCCCGGGAGGGTTCCCCGGGGCGTCGAAGCGAATTAAAGAAGAGGCGGGATGCGAACGCTCTTCATCGGAGACGTCCATGGCTGCGCGGAGGAGCTGAACGCGCTGCTGGCCGTGTGTGGCTGGCGGCCGGACGACCGCGTGGTGCTGGTGGGCGACCTGGTGGCGAAGGGGCCGGACTCCGCGGGCGTGGTGCGGTGCGCTCGCGAGCGCGGGCTGCTCGCGGTGCGAGGCAACCACGACGCGCACGTGCTGCGCTGGCACACGGGACACGCCCCCGAGGGCAAGAAGCTGGGCAAGGAGCACCGACAGGTCCTGGAGACGCTGACGGCCGAGGACTGGACGTACCTGGAGGCCCAGCCGCTGTATCGCCGCTTCCCGGACCTGAATGTCCTCGCGGTGCACGGAGGGCTGGTGCCAGGAGTCCCGCTGGAAGCGCAGCGCGCGGATGAACTGCTCAACCTGCGCAGCATCGCCCCGGACGGGACGCCGTCGAAGCGCGTGGATGGCGGCGTGCCCTGGGCCAGCTGCTGGAAGGGCCCGGAGCTGGTCATCTTCGGCCACGACGCCATGCGCGGCGTGCAGCAGCACTCGCATGCGGTGGGCCTGGACTCGGGCTGCGTGTACGGCGGGCGCCTCACGGCCTACGTGATGCCGGAAGGACGCCTCGTCTCCGTGCCAGCCCGCCGCGCCTACGTGGACGTGAACGGCTCGCCGTGAGCCCGCGCCCCGCGCTCAGATGATTCCGCCGTTGGCGCGCAGCACCTGCCCGTTGACCCAGCCGGCGTCGGGGCCAGCGAGGAAGGCGACGGTGGCGGCGATGTCCGTGGGCTGGCCCAGTCGCTCCAGCGGCGCGAGCTTCGCCAGGCGGTCGACGAGGTCCTGGGGCTTGCCCTTGAGGAACAGGTCCGTGGCGGTGGGACCCGGGGCCACGGCGTTGACGGTGATGTTCCGTCCGCGCAGCTCCTTGGCCAGCACGCTCGTCATCGCCTCCACCGCCGCCTTGGTGCCCGCGTACACGCCGTAGGTCGGCTGCAGCAGGCCCACCACGCTGGAGGAGAAGTTGATGATGCGCCCGCCGTCGCGCAGCCGCCGGGCCGCTTCCCGCAGGGTGTTGAAGGTGCCCTGGAGGTTGACCGCGATTTGCCGCTCGAACACGGCGTCGTCGGTGTCCGCCAGCGTGGAGAGGCTCATGATGCCCGCGTTGTTGACGAGCACGTCCACGCCGCCGAACGCCGTCTCGGCCGCGTCGAACAGGCGCCGCACGTCCGCGCTCTGGCTGACATCCGCCCGGGCGGCCAGGGCCTTGCCGCCCGCCTGCTCAATCTCGCGGACCAACGCCTCCGCGGGCGCGGCGGACTCCGCGTAGTTGACGATGACGGTGAAGCCGTCCTGGGCCAGCCGCCTCGCGACGGCGGCGCCGATACCTCGGGAAGCGCCGGTGACGAGGGCCACCTTCGGGGTCTGTGCATTCATGTCGTTTCTCCTGTCCGGCGTTTCGTCGCCGGCATGGGAGAAACAATGGGCCTTCGCCTCCGCGAAATAATGCCCTGGGAACCGGCATCACAGTTCCGCCGGGGCGAACAATCGGGCCAGGCGGAGGCCCTGCGGTGCCCCTCTCATTCCAGACGAGGGGCACCTGGGGGCGCGGCTAGAAGTCCCGGGCCCTGGAGCGGCGCTGCTGCCTCTGGAGGTGCTCCAATCCATCGCGAATCGCCTCCGCGTACTCGGGGCTCTCGTAGTGGAGCGTGAGCAGCCGCTCCCGGGAGAACTGGTAGCCCACGAGGCGCACGGTCGTCTCCCACGCCTTCCAGTTGGCGACGACCACGAAGCCACGGCGGGAGATGCTCACCTCGGGCTCCGAGATGGGACCGAACAGCTCGGGCGCCTCCGACTCGGAGGCGGCGCTCTCTTCAGGCGCCGAGGCCACGGCCGTGTCCCTCGAGTCATCCTCGTCCAGCGAGTCCCCCGCCGTCGTCGCCTCGACCAGCGGAGGCTGTCCCTCGGACACCCGCGCTCCCGACTCCGTGGGCGCGGGGAAGTTCGTGGGTGCGCCGTCGGGCGGAGCTCCCGCGACCTGCGCTCCCGACTCCGTGGGCGCGGGGAAGTTCGCGAGCGCCCCGTCGGGCGGAGCTCCCGCGACCTGCGCTCCCGACTCCGTGGGCGCGGGGAAGTTGATGGGTGCGCCGTCGGGCGGAGCCCCCGCGACCTGCGCTCCCGACTCCGTGGCGGCGGGGAAGTTCGAGGGTACGGGCGGAGCGCTCTGGGAGAGCAGCCACGCGAGGTCGAGCGACTCGCGGTACCTCTGCACGCGTCGCGATGAGCCGCGCTTGGCGGCGCGGCCGTACTTGGAGGTCAGCAACTCCACCACCTCCTGGTGGTCATTGCGCACGTCCGTGGGGGTCGCGAAGCGCACGAAGACGGAGCCCAGGCGCCCGTCCGCGAAGAGGAAGAACACCTGGGCGGGGTGCTCCGCCAGTGCCGTGGTGAGGACCAGGTCTCCGCGCGAGGTCTCCTGCGTGCCCGGGTACATCGCCCGGACCTGGTCGCGCGTCATGCCCCAGGACGTGGACTGGAAGCCGTCACTCGAACCGTACTTCTGCGCATGCACGGCGCGAATGGCGGCACGGCGCTCATGCACCGTCGGACCGTGGTGTCGTGAGCCGCAGCCGACGAGCACGAACAACAACAACGACAAACACCCATTGCGAAGCATTGAGGCCATCTTTCCGTTTCCCCGAAAGGACGGCGTCCGGAGCATCAGCCCGCGACCCTCCCCCCGAGGAATTCATGTTCGACCACCGGCACCCTGGGTCGAAGCGTATGGCAGATGGCCCGCCAAGGGCTACGTGCCCGAGCAGTCTGGTACCCGCGCCCGGTCCATTCGTTCAACACCGGAGGCCCGCCGTCGCCAGCCTCCGGTGAAGGACTTCCGCCTACCGGCTACAGCTCGTCGAAGATGAGCAGGCCGCGCGAGGTGTCGATGACATAGACATGGCCATCGCCCGGGATGCGCATGCCGATGGCGCCGTCATAGAACAGGGTGCCGCGAGCCCGGTCAGTCCCCCGCCAGGTATTGAAGTAGGCGACCTCCCGCATCTCCGAGGGACGCGACACGTCCAGCACCCGCACCCCGTGCTGATAGTGGGCGAGATAGAGCAGGTTGCCCTTCAGCTCCATGTTGTGGATGGAGACGCCCGGAGAGAGGCGGTACTCACCAATGAGCACGGGCTTGTCCAGGTCGGTCATGTCGAGCGCCCGGACATGCGCGCCCCAGTCCTCACCGCCCTCGAAGACGATGAGCCGGTTGTTCACGTAGTGCCAGCGGTTCGTGTGGCTGGTGGCGCGCGGATAGACATACTCCCCCCGCTTCACCACGTTCGTCGGGTCGCTCACGTCGAGCACCAGCAACCCCGCGGCCCAGTGATTGACGAAGAGGCGATCTCCCCACGACGTGGCGTCATGGGGGAACGAAGCAACCAGGGGGTTCACGCTCGGGTCCGCGTAGCGGCCGAGCAACACGGGCTCGCGCGCGTTCTTCACGTCGAAGATGAGCGTCTCCGGCGTGGGCGAGGCGGACATGACATAGAGCCGGTTGAGGTCGCCATGAATGGTGTGCGCATCGATGGGGCGACCGTCGGGCAGCGAGCGCAGCAGCTTCGGGTTCGCCGGCTCGGCGATGTCGAAGACGAGCAGGCCCCGGGCCGCGCTGGCGACGTAGAGCGCATCGTCCTTGGCCCACACGGCGTTCCAGTAGCTGTCGCCCGGGTACGTGATGCTGCTCACGAGCCGGGGCGCGGAGCGGTCACTCAAATCATAGACGAAGAGCCCGCCGGGCCCCGCGAGGGCGCTCTCCAGCGAGACGACATACGCGTGCCCCTTGGTGACGAAGACATCCGCGACGATGCCCTGGTTCACCACGCCCTCACCCACCAGGGTGAGCTTCGAGGCCTCCGCCTCGCCCGCGCGCCACTGGACCTTCTCCGCCTCGAAGGTGGCCTGGAAGCTGGGAACGCCGGCGAGGCAGACCGCGTAGCACCCCGTCACCCGGCTCGGGTTCGGCGCCTTGCAGCCCACGAAGGAGGACCGGAAGGCCCTGCCGTCCGGGAGCGTGCCGTGGTTGGAGAGGAAGAACGCGTTCCCGTCCACCCGGGCCTCGCGCATGGGATATCCGCCGTAGCTCACCACGCCCCCCGGCCGGAAGTTCATCGACCCGGTGAACTGGCTGTTGGCATTCTCTCGGATGTCGTTGCCAATGCCATGCACGGTGAAGTGGCCGTTGGCCTCCAGCCTCGTCAGCGAGTCTCGCTCACACGCGGACAGGTCGAAGGACTCCAGCGTGCCGCACTCGGCGGCGGCGCCGTCACGAGGCAGCAATGGACAGACGGCCAGGGGCTCCGGGGCCCAGTCCCCGTGGTCCTCGAGGACCTGCGAGGGACCCAGATTGACAGGCACTCCCTCGACGGGGACGACCTCCTGCGCACAACCCCCGCCAACGCTCAGGAACAGCGAGGCCACGAGCGCACCTCTCACGACATTCGTCATGATTCTCCATCCATGATGTCGGCCCCGGCCCTGACATCAACGCGATGAAGGTCTGCCCATATCGACGGAAGGTGCGGCTTTCTCCGGCGCCCTGCGGGTCAGCAGCGCCACGTCGAGCCCCACGCCCAGCAGCACGCCGACCGAATAACAGACGAGGTCGCTCCAGAGGAACCCCGCCCCCAACACCAGTCGCCCCGGCAGCGTGCGGCGCGCGGCATCCAGCCAGGGCGCGTGATAGCCCTGGCTGAACTCGATGCCGAAGGAGAACGCGAGCGCGACGGCGGCCACGGTGAGCGCGGCGCGGCGTGGGGCGAGGAAGCGCAGCAGCAGGAACACCAGGAGCGCCCACAGCGTGTCGCCCGCATAGGTGGCGAAGAAGGAGGGCCACGGCAGCGACTTCCTACGCGACGCCAGCCCCAGCGGAATCACCAGCACCGCCAGCCCCAGCGAGAGCAGGCGGGTGCGCGACGGGGAGGACGGGACAGGCGAAGGGCTCGGAGCGGACGTCACGCGCCCAAGACTACCCGAGCCGCGACGCGCGCCTCAGGGTTCGGCGGGATAGAGCTGCCCGCGCATCTCGCCGTAGTAGGTATGCGCCTTGGTGTGCAGGTTGAAGTAGAGCACGCCCTTGCGCGCGAGCGACTCCAGGCTGGCCAGCGTCTTCGTCTGCGCCAGGAAGCCCAGCTCGGCGGGACAGCTCTCCGGCAACCCGGGCTTCATGCCCTTCATGTCCTTGATGAAGACGACATTCGCGTGGGTGAGCTCCACCGTCAGGCGGCCCTCCGCGAGCGTCTTCGACAGGTTGCCCAGCTCCCCGAAATCCACCACCACCGGCCCGAGCACGCCGGGCGGACCGCAGTGGATGTGGAACATGAGGATGTCGGCGGGGTTGACGCCCTTCATCTCGAACTCGACGTAGGCGCGCGTCAGGTCCTTGGAGAACTTCAGCACGCCATGGCCCCGGGACTTGCGGGCCTCGCGAGGCGTCGAGGGCGCCGTGGCCCCCAGACTCTTCTCCAGGAGCTTCGGCGTCTCGGACTCCTCGCCGGGCTCCTGCGCGGGGCTGAGGAAGGCCTCGTAGACGGTGAAGGTCGTCGCGCCGAGCGCCGGGTCCTTCGCGTGCGCGGACAGCGTCAGCAACGTGGTGGTGGCGAGGGTGAAGAGCAGTGGCGTTCGCATGGCGGGCTCCGGCACGAAAGGACGCCCTCATCCGTAGCGTGGATGTCCGAAGCCGGGGATGGCCGAAGATGGACACCCGATGGCCGGATTCGTCCCACGAGCCTCACTTCACAGGGGTTCGAGGAAGCGACGGATGTGTGAGAGCACCTGCTTGATTTTGGGAATCTCGCAGAGCGCCTCCGGGACACTGAGGCGCAGGGGCCGCTCGCGGCCCACCACGTCCGCGAGCACGGGCACCAGCGTGCCCTCCCCTTCGCCCGGGTCCGCGAACGCCACGCTGGGAATCAGGCCAATGCCCTGCCCGGCCAGACAACACACCCGGATGAAGTGGATGTCCGACGAGACGAGAGCGGGCTCCACCTGGAACGAAGGCCCCCGGAGCTGGGGCCACAGGCACGCGTCGTCGCCCGGAGCCTGCCAGGACAACAGCTCATGACCCTCCAGCTCCTCCACCGTGCCGGGGATACCGCGCCGACGCAGGTAGTCCTCGCTGGCCAGGAGCCCCTCGCGCACCCGCAGCACCACCTGGGACATCCAGGGCCCCCGGGGCAGCCCCTCTCCGAAGTGCGCCGCCAGGTCCACGTTGTCGAGCGGCTCCGCCAGCGGATCATCACTGAAGCTCGCATGCACGCGCAGCAGCGGATACGTGGCCCGCAGCAGCGCGAAGAGGGGCGCGAGCAGGTGCGGCGGCAAGCCCACCGGCAACACCACCCGCAGAACACCGGAGGGCGCCTGGCCCACCTCGCGCAGCGAGGCCACCAGCGCGCTCGTCTCCTGCATCATCAGCCGGCCACGACGGGCGAGCATCTCCCCCGCCTCCGTCAGGACGATGCCCGTCCGGGTGCTCTTCAGCAGCGGCACCCCGGCACGCGCCTCCAGCGCCTCCACGCGCCGCCGCAAGGTCGTCCGCGACACCGCGAGGGAGTCCGCCGCGGCCAGGAACGAACCCGTCTCCGCGACACCGACAAAGGCACGCAACTCTTCCAGGTCCATGCTCTCGCCCCGCCGGTGCGGGCTCGCCGGCCCCCACCATGACGCCTCCCGGGGACGAGCATCCTCGGGCCCCTCCAGGACCGCAAGGCGGGGAGTGATGCCTGGAGGACACTCCCACCACCCTCCGGGGCAGCCCCGCAATGACATCCACGACATACCGCTGAAGCCACGCAACCTGGAACCGATGTGGGCCGATAACCCAGACAAGCGCGGTTCTCACACCCCTTCCATTCCGGGCCTTCACAAGCCAACGCCACGCGCGCGGGATGGACTCCGTCGAGGTCTCGTCACATGGGCACTCCTCCCATCTCCGGAAGCACCCCGAAGAAGGTCTACCTCCCGCCTCCCGAGGAGAAGCCCACGCCGAAGCCCGTCGTGGACAAGAAGGCCCAGGTCAACGCACCCAAGGACGAGTTCGAGACGGCGGACGCCGCGGCCAAGAGCAAGCCCGTGGAGCTCCTGGCCGGCTCGCCTCCCGCGGGGGGAACCAACCCGGTGGTGCCCACCAACGGCACCACCTCCGCGAAGTACCAGGTGGGTCCGGCCACGCGCCCGCCCATCCACCACGACAACGGCTTCCTGCAGAACCCCGCGGACCCGAAGGACACCAAGCCCATCGCCACGAAGGACCCGTCCTTCTCCGACTACGCCGCCAAGGCGAAGTGGGAGCTGAAGCTGGAGGCCGCGAAGACCTTCCGGCCGGACCTCCGGGACGGCACCGCCGCGTATGACCACTTCCTGCACGGCAACGGGAAGGACCGGACGTTCAACTACGAGCGCTTCGTCACCCAGGATGAGTCCGGCAAGCAGGTCCTGAAGAGCGCCACCCAGGACACCCAGAAGGCCGCCGAGGCCCAATACGCGGCCATGGTCGCCAAGGACCCCTCCCTGGCTGGCAAGCCCGTGACGTTCCAGCTCACCGGCGGCCCCATCGGCGTGGGTGGCAACGACGGCAAGTTCCCGTATCCCCAGTCGGAGAACTGGCAGAAGGCCATCGGCGGGCACAGCATCTGGAATAGCGCCACCGTCACCGTCACGCCGCCGGCCAAGCCGGGTGACAAGCCCTCGTTCTCCATGGACATGACGGTCCACGCCGAGGACCGGTATAACTTCAATCCCAATCAGAAGGACATCGCCACCGGCATCCCGGACTCGGACAACGGGCGCTTCGAGCAGACCGGACTGGCGCACCAGTACACCCAGACAGGCACCGTGCAGCGCAAGGTGACCTGGGGACAGGGCGACATCGAGAATGCCACGTCGACTCCCATCGAGACCGGCCGCTGAACCCACGACGTTCCGACATATCCTCGGGGGAGTCCTGGTCCTGGCGTGTGCCGCCTCGGGCTGCAAGGACTCGGACTCCCCACCCACGAGCGTCCCCATGAGCCAAGTTGCGACCTCACCCGCCAAGACGGGCACCGACCTCGCTTCACTCGAGCAGGTGGTGAACCTTCCCCGGCGCCCCGTGTCCGTCCAATGGCGCAAGGCCATCCGGGGCAAGGTGGGCATGGGCCCCACCGACTGGGAAGTGATTGCCGTGCTGGAGTACTCGGAGGCGGATGCCCAGGCGCTCCTGGCCACGCTGACGCCCACGGAGCTCGCCCCGCCCACGCTGAACGACGGGGGCTGGCTGTCGGCCACCACGCGCAAGTCCCTGGAGCGCGCCCGGGCCTACGACGCCTCCGCCTTCTACCGGCCCCCGCTGCAGAACGGGACGGTGCTCCACGTGCCGAGCACGAACACCTTCGTGCTCTCGCTCTTCACGCTGTAGTCCGAAGGCCCGCGCGGTGGCGGCGCTCGTCGAGCCGCGCGGTGCCTTCCAGCGTCGGATGGCGGCTCAGTACGCCGCGTCCGTGGCCGAAGCGCCGTCGCTGGCCTTCTTGTCGCTGCCGCCCTTGTCCTGCTCGGTGAAGAAGTCGGCGCTGATCTGCTCGTACAGGGACTCCACCGCGTTCGCCGCCAGGACCGTGGCCGCGCGGTGTAACCCCGCCGAGCGCTTGGACATCACCGTCCCGCTCGAACGCTTGAGCACCTGGCCCTGGGCGTCCACCAGCCGCGCCTTGTAACGAATCTGCGCCTGGACGGCCGCCACGCTGGCGTCCGTGACGGCGAAACTCAGCTCCGCCTCGAGCACCTGGAGCTTCAAGTCCGCCGGCGTGGCATCCAGCCGGAAGGCCGAGCCGAACCCGACGCGAAAGCCATCCTCGAGCGTGCCGCGCCACTGGTCCACGTCCAGCTTGTTAGCCGCCTCATTGGAGACGACGAAGTGGTCCCGCACCGCCGACTCCAGCACCAGCCCCAGGGTCGCCTGCTGCTCCGCGAGGTCGATGTTGGGACGAGGGGCTCCGCGTTTGACATACACCGTGCAACCACTGGCGAGCAGCAGCGCCGCGAGGGCAACCACGATACGGAACCCGGATACGGAACAGGCTGACATGCGACGACCCCCACGAACACAGGAGGCGTCTGCCTAACAGCCCTCGCCCGCGCATGGCAAGCCGCCCATCCTCCACCTTTATTTGCAACATGATTACTCAAGTATTGAATTGGCGTTTTCGCCGGACAGATTCGCGCCCATGGGACGCTTCAATTCGATGTTCGGCGGCGGCACCGGTACCGGGTTGGCAATCTCGCGGTCGGGAGACACCGTGATGGGCGGCCAGGCGCTGGCCCCCTGAGCTCTCCCGGGAGCGGCCGGGCCATACCCGGCGGCGCTGCTCGCCGCTGGTGCACGGGTGCTAGCATCCCGGCACTCCCCTGTCGGGAATCGCCATGGCCCCCACTCCTTCTGGAAGAACTTCGTCGAACGGGCGCGGACGCTTGAAGACGTCCACCCCGCCGAAGTAGCGATGCGCGCGACGATGCCAGGGCTGTCCACACATCGCGGGAGCACGGGGATGCGCGCCGCCGGGGGCATGCTGGCCCTGCTCGCGCTCTTGCTTGGCACGGTCGCCGTCGCGCAGGTGAACGGGCGCGAGCGACGCATCGGTCAGTTCTACCACTCGCGCTGGACGGTGAAGGACGGCGCGCCGGGACAGGTCTCCGCCCTGGCGCAGACGCCGGACGGCTTCCTGTGGATGGCCTCGGCGGCGGCGCTGTACAGCTTCGACGGCGTCCACTTCCGGCGCTTCGAGCCGCCCGATGGCCAGCCCTTCAGCAGCATCCAGACGCTGTATGTCGCCCCCGACGGCGCGCTGTGGGTTGGCTTCATCCATGGCACCTTGGCGCGCCTGAAGGAAGGCCAGGTCACCCGGTATGGCGAAGCCCAGGGCCTGCCCTTGTCCCAGGTGACTTCGTTCGCCACCGATGCCCAGGGAGCGCTCTGGGCCTCCACCAGCCTTCGCGGCGTGTACCGCCTGAACGGGAGCCAGTGGGAGCGCATCGCCGAGCCCTGGGGCCTGCCCGCGGCGGAGCAACGGGGCCGCGCGATGTTCGTCGACCGGGACGGCGCGCTCTGGCTCGCGCTCGCCGACAAGGTCTACCACCTGGAGAAACACGGCCGCGCGTTCCGCGACACGGGCATCACCGTGAAGTGGGTGAGCCTGATGTCCCAGGCACCCGACGGCACGCTCTGGGTCGCCGAGCCCACCGGCGCGGTGCGCCCCATCGGACTGCCGGGCGGCAAGCCCTACCCTGGCGCGGGGAGGCTGGAGGTCCAGTCCGCGGGCGTGCTGTTCGACCGCGAGGGGAGCCTGTGGGCCACATCGCTCGGTGACGGCGTGCGCCGCATCGCGCATCCCGAGCAGTGGGGTGAGCGGCGCATCACCCGGCTCGACGAGGCCGGAGAGCCCTTCACCGAGAGGGACGGCCTCAGCTCCGACTACACGTGGCCCATCATCGAGGACCGGGAGGGCAACCTCTGGGTGGGCACCAGCGGCGGGCTGGACCGCTTCCGTCACAGCACCCTGGTGCTGGCCGAGTTCCCTCGCGGCTCGCATGACTTCGCCATCGCGGCGGGAAACGACGGCGCCCTTTGGGCGGGCACCACCAACCGGCCGCTGATGCGGCTGCGCGACAGGACGGTGGACACCTTCGACATCGGCGCCCCCATCCTCGCCACCCACAGGGACCGGGATGGCCAGGTGTGGCTGGCCGCGGAGAACGGCCTCTGGCGCATCCAGGACGACAAGCCCCTGCGCGTCGCGGACCTCCCGGCACCTCCTCCCGCGTACATCCACGCGATGACGAAGGACGCGCAAGGCACGCTCTGGGCCGCGCTCGTCGGAGGGGGCCTGTACCAGTTGCGGGATGGGACCTGGACGTCGCTGGAGGCGCGCACGGAGCTGAGGGCCCGGGAGCGCATCATGGCCGCGGCCACCGACCCCCAGGGCCGTGTCTGGCTGGGGCAGACGCAGGAGCTCCTCCGCGTCGAGGGGACGGACGTCCGTCGCTTTGGCCGCGCGGACGGCCTGGAGCTGGGCATCGTCACCTCGCTGAGCGCGGGCCAGCGACTGTGGGTGGGTGGGCAGTTCGGCCTGGCGCACTTCGACGGGCAGCGCTTCCACACGCTCGACGTGGAGGACGAGGAGCCCCTGCGCGGCGTCTCCGCCATCGTCGAGCTGCCAGACGGAGGCCTGTGGGTCCACGCGATTCCCGGCATCCTGCACCTGCGCGCGGACGAGCTGGCGCGCGTCGTCGCCGAGCCCGGCCGTGCGGCGCGGTGCGAGCGCTTCGACTTCCTGGATGGTCTTCCGGCGCGGCCCACCCTGCTGCGCCCGCTGCCCACGGCGGTGCGCGGAACAGATGGACGGCTGTGGTTCGCCACCAGCAACGGCGTGGTGTGGATAGACCCGACGCGCATCTTCCGCAATCCGTTGCCGCCGCCCGTGGCCATCCATGCGGTGCGCGTGGATGGACAATGGCTCACCCCGGGCCCTGGCGCGCTCAGCCTGCGTGAGCAGGCGACGAACATCGAAATCGACTACACGGCGCTCAGCCTCTCCATCCCCGAGCGCGTGCGGTTCCGCTACCGGTTGGAAGGCGTGGACACGGCGTGGCAGGACGTGGGCGGCCGGCGCGAGGCGTACTATTCGCACCTGTCTCCGGGGCGCTACCGCTTCCAGGTGCTCGCCACGAACAACGACGGCGTCTGGAACGAGACGGGGGCGGCGCTCGAGTTCGTCCTCCCGCCCGCCTTCTTCCAGACGTGGTGGTTCCGCGCGGTGTGTGGCGCCGCCGTCGCGGTGGCGCTGTGGCTCTTGTACCTGCTGCGGCTCCGGCAGGTGCGGGCCCGCCTGCGGCGACTGCTGGAGGAGCGCCATCTGGAGCGGGAGCGCATCGCGCGCGAGCTGCACGACACGCTGCTGCAGGGCATCCACGGGCTGGTGCTGCGCTTCCAGGCGGCGGCGGAGATGGTGCCCACCGGACACCCGGCTCGCGTGGCCATGGAGAAGTCCCTGGAGCGCGCCGACCAGGTGCTCGTCGAGGGGCGCGACAGGGTGATGGACCTGCGCGCCACGACGGTGGACCCGGGGGAGCTGTCCACGGCCTTCACCCAGCTGGGAGAGGAACTGGGGCACGAGCGGCGCTCCGCGCTCCACGTGGTGGTGGAAGGCACGCCCGTCGCGTTGGACCCCGTGGTGCGTGACGAGGTCTTCCGCATCGGTCGCGAAGCCCTGGCGAACGCGTTCCAGCACGCCGGCGCCCGGCGCATCGAGGTGGTGTTGACGTATGACTTCGCCCAACTGCGCCTGCGCGTGCGCGACGACGGGCGCGGAGTCGAGGAGGCCTTCCTCCTGGCGGGCGGCAAGCCCGGACACTGGGGCCTGTCGGGCATGCGCGAGCGGGCCGTGAAGCTGGGCGCGCGGTTGGACATCCGGGGCCGGGAGAACGCGGGGACGGAGGTCGAGCTGCGCGTCCCCGCGGCGACGGCGTATCAGGACTTTCCGCAAGGCACCTGGCACCGGCTGCGGCGGCTCGTGGGCGGCCTGCGCTGAGGACCTGCCCCGTCGCGAAGGCCCGGTGAGCGCGGCCTCCCTCCATCAGGGGAGGTGAGCGAGGTGGCGCGGGAGCACAGTGGAAGCGAGCTTCACTCCTCCTGCCCCGAGTGCGCGATGAGCACGACGTCCCCCGATACGATTGTCTTGATTCACGGCCTTTGGATGACGCCCCGGAGCTGGGAGCACTGGGTGGAGCGCTACAAGGCGCGGGGCTACAAGGTGCTCGCGCCCGCCTATCCAGGCCTGGAAGTGGAGGTCGAGGCGCTGCGCGAGGACCCGTCCCCCATCGAGAAGCTCACGATTGAAGAGACGGCCCACCACCTGGAGACGGTCATCCGGGGGCTTCCGCGTCCGCCCATCCTCATCGGCCACTCGTTCGGTGGCGCCATGGTGCAAATCCTGTTGGACCGGGGGCTCGGGGCCGCGGGCGTCGCCATCGACTCCGTGCAGGTGAAGGGCGTGCTGCGGCTGCCGTTCACCACGCTCAGGGCCACCTTCCCCATCCTCGCCAACCCCGCCAACCGTCACCGCGCGGTGCCCTTCACCCACGAGCAGTTCCGCTACGCCTTCACCAACACGCTCACGGAGGCGCAGTCCCAGGCCGTCTACGAGCGCTACCACGTCCCCGCGCCGGGCCGCTTCCTGTTCGACGGAGCGCTGGCCAACTTCAACCCGCATGCGGCGACGAAGGTGGACTTCGACAAGGAGGACCGCGCGCCGCTGCTGTTCATCGCGGGGAGCGAGGACAACATCATGCCGGCGTCGCTCAACAAGTCGAACGCGCGGCACTACAACAGCGGAGTCGTGGCCTACAAGGAGTTCCCCGGCCGCTCGCACTACATCTGCGGCCAGGAGGGCTGGGAGGAGGTCGCCGACCACGCGCTCTCCTGGGCCCTGAATCCCACGGTGTGACGCCACTCGCGCCCTGCTAGCCTCGCCGCGTCTATTTCTTCCCGGCGAGGCACCATGAAGAAGCTCCTCATCATCGCGGGTGTGCTGTTCGTGGCGGTCGGCGGACTCATCCTCAAGACGTTCTCGGACGCCGGGCAGTTCAAGAGCCTCTCTCCCCACGCCCCCGGAAAGTGCAAGCCCGTGTCGGGCATGCCGGGCGCGGAGGACATCACGTTCCATCCGGGCCTGGGCTACGCCTACGTCTCCTCGGACGACCGGCGCGCGACGATGGCGGGGAGCCCCGTGACGGGCGGCATCTACCGCTACGAGCTTTCGGGCACCGCGCCCCCGGTGCTGCTGACGGGCGGCTTCTCCCCCGACTTCCATCCGCACGGCATCAGCCTGCACGTGGACCCGTCCGGCGCGCAGACGCTGTTCGTGGTGAACCACACCCAGGCCGAAGGCAACCGCATCGAGCGCTTCGAGGTCGGCGAGGACGGCCTGCTGGTCCACCGGGCCACGTTTCGCGACGCGCTGCTCGTGTCGCCCAACGACGTGGTCGCCATGGACGCCCAGCGCTTCTACGTGACGAACGACCACGGCAACCCGCCGGGCATGAAGCAGCGGGTGGAGGACTACCTCCAGCTCGCCCAGGGCAACGTCCTCTACTTCGACGGCCAGCGCTTCCAGGAGGTCATCCAGGGCACGAAGTACGCCAACGGCATCAACCGCTCCCTGGACGGGAGCACGGTGTACGTGGCGCAGTCCGTGGGCCGCTCGCTGAGCAGCTACGCGCGCGACCCGAAGACGGGCGCGCTGACGCTGCTCAAGACGCTCGACCTGGACTCCGGCCCGGACAACATCGAGCTGGATGCCGAGGGCAACCTCTGGATTGCCTCCCATCCCAAGCTGCTCGACTTCGCCTCCCATGCGGGCGACCCGACGGGAAAGACCCGGTCACCCGCGCAGGTGCTGCGCCTGACGGGCAAGGGCGCGGACCTGAAGGCCTCGGAGGTGTTCCTGGACGATGGCAGTCAGACGTCCGGAACGGCCACCGCCGCTGTCTTCGGCAAGCGGATGCTCCTGGGCCCCGTGTTCGAGAAGGACTTCCTCGACTGCGAGCTGCCCTGAGCCGCGCGTCAGAATCCAACGAGCCATCACCCCCGAGTCCCAGCCGGCTTGTCCTGACTTGAGGGCCTCCCCACCCTCCTGGCTGCCAGGACAGGGGGCGGAGGCTTTCGCCCGGGGGAGAACGGCGACATGGGCGGTGGGCTGAGTTGGAGGGGGA
>NZ_JABUMQ010000095.1:0-32330 GCF_013336645.1 Myxococcus sp. CA039A
GGTAGGGTGCGTGGGTTTCCGGGGCCCTCCGGCTGGTGCCAAGGCATTCAGGGAGCAGGCCATCCGGTGACGGAGGCGCGTACCCGTGTCCCTGCTCTCGGAGTTCAAGCAGTTCGCCCTGAAGGGCAACGTGGTGGACCTGGCGGTGGCGGTGGTGATGGGGAACGCGTTCTCCGCCATTGTGACCGCGGTGGTGGCGGACCTGGTGATGCCAGTGGTCGGCGCGGTGCTGCCTGGAGGTGACTGGCGCAATGCGACGGCGACGTCACTGAATCTACGGCTGGGACACCTGCTGGGCGCGGTGCTCGACTTCCTCATCATCGCGTCGGTGCTGTTCATCGTGGTGGCGAAGGTGGGGCAGGCATGGGCGAAGCGCGGGAAGAAGGGTGAGCCCGCGCCGGCCACGACGAAGGTGTGCCCGGAGTGCCGTGAGACGATTCCGTTGGAGGCTCGGCGGTGCCGGGCTTGTACTTCGGTGTTGGTGACGGTGTGAAGTAGTGGCGGGTGCTTCACACCAAACGACCGGCTTCACGGAGCCTGGCGGTTGGGCATCTTGGAGCGGCCTCGGCTTGCCTTGGCGCTTCGTGGCTTCTTGGCGAGGTCTGACTGTCGAGGCACCCACCCGGGGGAATCGGAGTCGTACCACTCCTGCTTTCTGAGCCAGTCGTCGAAGCGAAGGAAGAGGGTCCTGGGGCCGTCCATGGTCTTCCGCTCGGCGAGGAAGGTCTCGAGGGTGTCGAGCAGGAAGGCGACGTTCTCGGGCTTCTCTTCCGTGGGGTCGAACTTCGGGTGACCTGATTTGCGTGCCAGGAGAACCACGAGCCATGACCAACCGAAGTTGGACCCACTGTCGACCTTGACGATGAGCCACTCACGAAATCCGAAAAGGAGCCCACCACCCCACGCAGCGTCGAATCCATGAACGAAGTTGGCGCAGGCGTCAGCACTTGGGTGTGCGAGATACATCTTCGGAAACTTTCTGACGTGGTTCAGGACATCGGGCAGGTGTGAGGGATTGCGCCGAGGAGAGGCCGAGGACGTACTCTTCTTGCTGTTGCCTCGGCGACGTGGAGTGGATGGCGGCACGGTGGGCGTTCCCAGGATGCGGTGGAAGGGGTTACATGCTCTACGGTTTCCGGACCACCAGAAACTTGAGAGGATGACGTCGCCGGCCACCACGGAGGCAGGTAGTGTGAAGACCAGGCGGTTCAGCCAAGAGCAGATGGTCGCGACTCTCCGCGAGGCGGAGCGGTGATCCGTGTCGGAGACCACGAAGATGCATGGAATGAGTGAGTCGACGGTCTAGGCATGGCGCAAGTGCTGCGGTGCATGAACGCCAACGACACGAAGCGGCTGAAGCAACCGGAGGCGGAGAACGCCCGGTTGAAGAAGTTGCTGGCTTAGCGGAACTTGGACATTGAGGTGTTGATGGAAATCCAAACAAAAATGGTGAGCGCCACCGCGCGAAGTCAGTAGGTAGAGTTAGCTCAAACAACTGCCCCGCATGTTGAACCTGCAACTAGGGCCAACCTGCGAGGCAGGAAGATCTTATTCAGGTGTATGATTCGTCCGAACTAACGGCTCCTAAAAACAAGCTTGAAAATGCTCATCGATGCACCAAAAGGCATGCGCGCCCTCTGATTTCATCGGCGTCGAGCGGAGTTCTCGTTTCTACGGCGCGCAGTTCTGGCCTTCCTCTTCCAGGCATTCGCTCGGATTCAAGTTGAATAACGCCTTTTGAGCGCCCATCAATAAACAGTTCGGCCTGACATGGAGCCAGCGCGGGTGGCGTCCCCGCTTGCAATTGCCCCACAAACACCGTCACGCCGGTGCCGAGCACGAAGAGATCTTCGACACTCAGCGTGAATGGAGAAATCTCCCGAGGAGTCTTCATAATCCAGCCTCCATCAACTGCCGCAATGCGGCTACATCCGGTCCACTTAGACCGAGCATTCCCTGATGCCGTATCATGAAGCTCTTAACATGGGTCTCAGCTCTTTGGACGCCAAGGCGCTCGATGATTCCGAGCCGCCACTGCGTCCCATGGAGGAACTCTTCGAGAACGGCGGCTTTACTAGGGTTCTCGCGCAGAAGGATGTGCGTGAGGTCCGGCCCTCCGACGTTCGCCTCGGCGCCAATGTAGTCAAGGTAGCGTAGCTCTTCGCTCCCGGGGGTGGCAAATGCGACCGTCCTGCCCTGCTGCCGAATGCTAGATATCAGCTTGGGCGAGGCGCGTTCGACCCCCATCGCAAGATTTGAGCTATTGAGCGATAGTCCCTTTGCGGACTTCATCGCCTTCGCAACGGCGCCACTAGTGCTCCTAAGGGAGGATACAACTCCTCCTCCGGTTTCGAAGGCGGATAGAATACTGGCACCAGAGGCGAGTGTGTAGAAGGCCGCCTTCCCAGTCCCGATGATGCAGCCGCCGACAGCGCCACTCCCGCACGCAGACTTGGCCTCCAGGACGCTCTCTCCGGCTGTCACAAACGGGATGAACTCGTTGATGGCAAGGCTGCCTGCCGCGAGCTTGCTAACTGGCGAGTAGCGGTCGTATACCGCAGAGGCATTAAGCATGCTGTCGAGTTGCGAACCAGCAATGGCTTTGCTTGCGTGGCATCCCAGATGTGGTCCACAGGGGATCATCTCCGAGCTTTCGTTAAAGGTCTCAGAGGCCTTGGTCAGCAGGGACGTCAGGGCTGACTTGGACGAGCCGGAACTCTGCCCGATGTCGTTCGTGTGGTGCGCATCGGGCTGGGTCTTCGCGTCGTCGAGGGACTCGACACTGGGCACCTTGAAGTCGACGCTGGGCAGGTATAGGGAGGGCCCTGGCGCGGACATGTGCCGATCCAGCGCGCTCATCATCATGCTTTGGGCTGCCTGCGGTGCCCCTGTCCAGCCGCCGTCCCATCTGCTCACCAGTCCTCCCACGTAGGGTGAGAAGCCACTCGGGTCCGTGTATCGCGTGGGATTGTTCAGCACGTAGGAGTAGGCGTTGTGCGCCTGCGCCGAGCCCGGCTGGGCAATGACCGGGTCCACGCTGAGGAACTTCATCAGCCGTGGGTCATAGACACGCCCACGCATGTTGATGAGGCCCAACTCGTCGTCATGCTCATGCCCTGTGAATCCGCGACGCGCGCCAGCGTGGCCTAAGGTGAAGGCCTGAGCCAGATTGTTCGCCTGCCTCCTGGCTCCGAAGGGCTCGTACTTGATGCGCTCGAGTACGGTGCCAGAGGCGTCGGTGACGGTGTCGGGGCTGCCCTGCGGGTCATTGAGGAAGTAGCGCGTGGACTCCGTGGAGGAGCCATCATCCCAGGAGACCTCGGCGATGACGCCCTCGGGACTGGGGATGCTGAGGATGTGGGTAGTGGTTAGTCCCTTTCTGCGACGCTGGTACAGGCCACCGAGATAGACGGTCTCCTCCAGGTCATCCGCGGAACGCTTGCGGACACGGGTGCCCGAGGCGTCGTAGTCGAAACGGACGGTGCCACTCGACGAGGTAACGCTCTCGGGGAGGTTGAAGGAGGTGTACTGCGTCGCGCGAACCAGGGCTCCCTGGGCATTTCGCGAAGCAATCTGGTTGCCGCGGTGGTCGTACTCGTAGGTGAAGGACTCGGCGCCGAGCTGGGCTTGTTTGACAGCGTGAGGGCCACCTGTCGTGCCTGATGTGTAGTCAAGCGTGGCGGAGGGCTCTGAGCCGGCGACGGGAGTGCGGCTGAGCATGTTGCCGAGCTTGTCGTACTGGAACTGGACGTCGAGGTTCTGGCAGTTCTGCTGAACCTTCCAGCGCTCGAGTCGGTCGAGCGCGTCGTAGGTGTACTTCTGGGTGACACCGAGCTCGAGGTCGTGACGCGCCGAGAGATTGTCGTTCTCGGTGTACTCGTAGGCGAGCCGCTGGACGTTGTTGCCGCCGCGCCTTGCCTCCGTGAAGCGCAGTCGGCCCTGGGTGTCATAGCGGAAGACGCGTGCGACACCGTTGCCATAATGGGCTGTCTTGAGCCGGCCCATGCTGTCCTGCTCGTAAGCCCGCCAGTAATTGGTGATGGAGTTGCTCCGGTAGATGCTCGAGAGGTCCCCTCGGTCCTCATACGAGCGGTTGATTGAGAAGAGCGCGCCATTGATCGCCACGGGATAGGTGAGGCGTCTCATTCGGCCGTAGTCGTCGTACTGCCGGCTCATCACGAGTGTCTCGCCGCCCACGCGCTGCGCGAGGTCCGTCTCGCGACCGAAGGAGTCAAAGATGTAGTCCGTGATGACGACCCCACTGGGATTGCCGACAGGGGTACGGGTCGCGCGCGTCAGGCGGCGCATGGCACCTGGCCCGTTGTCGTACACATATTCCAGGCTCTCCTTCTGATTGGTGGAGGAGAGGACGCGACCGAGGAGGTCGCGCTGGTGGGTGGTGGTGATGCGTCCGGCCGCGCCGGCGGCTGCGTCGGACTGGCTCTTGAGTTCGCCGAAGGCGTTGTAGAGGAAGAAGCGAGTCCCCGCGTTGGGGTCGACGGTGTGCTCCAGGCGACCCTTGGTGTCGTAGAAGAGAGAGTTACGATTGCCAGCCGGGTCGACCATGAAGTCCAGGCGGCCGAAGGGGCCGTAGGAATACGTCATGGTCGCTTCCTTGGAGGTTCCCACGGCCTCGGTGGCCTGGGTCATGAGCCCACGGAAGTCGACGAGCGTCTTCTTCACCTGGCCGAGTGCGTCCGTGGCCATTGCCTGCGAGGAGTAGGGCGCGGGTGCGGAGTAGCTGAAGCTCTCGATGAGCTTGCCAGTGAGACCCGTGGTGCCATCGCCGAAGCGGCGAGCAGCGACGCGGTTGAGTGCGTCGTACTCGTAGCCTTCCCACGTGGCCTGCTCGCTGCTTGTTCGGGGCATCTCCCGCTTCACCACGCGCCCGAGGACATCGTAGGTGACGGTGGAGGTCACCGTCTGACCGTCGAAGCGCGCGGACTGGGTCGTCACCTGACGTCCCATCGCGTCGAAGCGGGTGATGGTCTCATCCTTCACGTAGGCGCTCGTGGCCACCTGGGTCCGGTGCTGCGGCAGAGTCCCGTTCCATTCGTAGTGCGTCTCGACGATGGACTTGTTCGCGGGTGCCACGGAGGGTCCCTGGTACATCGGCGTGACGATGCGCTGGCGGCCGAAGCCGTCGTACTGGAAGCGCACGTGGACATCATTGGGGTCGGCTGTCTGTGCAAGAACCCCGAGGCCCGGATGAAAGAGGTAACGCCAGGTGGCGCCCTCGGCGTCCGTGGTGGTGGAGAGCTGCGTTTGGTCGAGGCTGTCGTACGTTACCGACTCGGTGCGGGTGACGCCGCTGCCTTGCTGAGACACATGTTCGACGAGGCCCTTGGTGTTTCGGATGAAGCGCGTCTTGAGATACGTCTCCGAGGTGGTGGGCGTCACGGCCTCGCCGACGAGCGACGGCTCATTCTCGGCGCTTTCGACCTGCCCGTGCGAGTCGTAGGTTACCTGCTGCATGCGAACGTTGCCGGCATCGGGCTGTCCCGTGCAGCCGACCACGGGAGCCCTGGCGCAGGACATCCAGGACGTGGTGACGGTCCAGGTGCCCTGGGGCAGCCAGGTGGTGGTGTTGAAGGTCGGCACGGTGACCGTCTTCACCTGATCGGTCGTCGCGGCGCCGTGGATGAGTGTGGTCTGAGAGAGCGGGGTGCCGTAGCTGTCCAACGAAGTGCGTGTCTCTGACTCGGAGACCACCGTCGCGGAGCCGTTCTTGATTTCGCGAACCGTCTCGACGATGCGGCTGGCGTACTGCTGGTACGTCGAGGCATGCGCCTCTGGCGTGCGGGTATAGAACCACTGGCGCTGCGTCTGGATGCGGGTGTTCGCGTCCGTCGGCACGTCGACGGTCTCCTCCTTGGGCAAGTGTGCCAGCGGCGCCTTCGCATGACGGTTCGAGCCCTCGAGCGTCGTTCTGTTGTCGTAGGTCGTGGTGGTGCGAGTCCCCGTCACCTCGTCGATGACCACTCGCTGCCCAAATCCCAACCAGCCCAGGCCGCGAGTGTCTGAGAGGCCGTCCCGATAGAGGTGGCGCCAGCTCTGCACCCGTTGCTCATTGGAGTTGAGCGCCAGTCGTGACACGACGCGCATCGTCTCTGGTGCCAGGCGAAGCCACGGCTTCGCCGGCGTCTCCGTGTAGCTCTTGGCGTAGAAAGGCTCGCTCGGCGTGATGGCCCCGTGTGGGTTGCTCTGGGAGAGCGGTGCGTACTCGAAGGAGTAGCTCAGGCCCGAGTAGCCCTGGTAGCTGGCGACCTGGATGTTCCCATGCACTTTCTTGAGCACGTCGGTCGCCTTGATGCGACGCGCGACGCGCAGCTCGTTCCCCTGGCGATACGTGAAGTCGAGCAGGCCATCGTTGTTGGTGTCGATGACCTGGGCCCACTCCTTGTTGTCCCCGCTGGGAAGAGAAAGGTCCTCGTAGCGGTTGAACTCGCCTTGAGTCCCCGCGAGCAAGAGCCGAATCGGGCTGCCGGGCCTGAAAATCGCGATGTCGACCCGCCCGTCGCCATCAAAATCACCGTGTTCCGTTTTGGCGAAATACAGGCGACTTGCGAAGTCGCCGTTCACGCTGGTCTCATGGATCTCCGTGAACCCCGCGCCCGTATTGAGCTGCACTCGGAGTTTCAAGGGCTCGGAAAGGGGACCCATTTGGTGCAGGGTTACGGCGTCCTGCAAACCATCCCCATTGATGTCCACGAGATGGAACGAATTGAAGATCACCCCCGAGCCAGGAGGCAACTCTGGAACGGCCCGTATGGTGGTCTTGATTGATTTCAGTGCAGCGACATCTGACGTGCTCGTTGCTTTTTCTCGATAGACAAGTGCGTCAAGGAATGCGCTTTCACCAGGGCCTTTGCCCAACAGGCTCATCTTTCCGCTTCCATCCAGGTCGACGACGCGCATGCCGGTGCTGGATTGCTGAAAATAGCCCACCGGGGACCTCTCGGTCGTCCTGCCTCGGGCCGTCTTATTGACGACCACGCGGCGCTTGCCTGGAACAATGCTGTCGGAGTCTCCCGTCAGGTCGATTTCGTGCTGCCCCATCCACACGCGCTCGTTGCGAGCATCTCCATCGACGTCGACCCAGTACTGGGAGTTCGGCTCCGAGCCACTGATTTGCATCTCGGGGTCTCCGGCACGGGCATGGCCATACTTGGGGGCAGGGTATTCTCCAAAATCCGAGCGACTCCACTCACAAGAGAGTGGCGTGACGGTGGAGCGACCAAAGCCGTCCCAATCCGTCACAATAGGATACAAGTTGCGCTCATGGCGCTTCCCACAGAAGTCACCTGGATCGCGGCCCCCGAAGAAGAAGTCCCAGAGGTCATCGAGCCAGATGGTTCCTTCGATGTTGAAGTAAGGATACCAGATGGAGCCGCCCGTCACGTCGGAGGTCACGAGCGAGGGTGACTCCGCGTCCGGGAACTGTAATAGCCGCATGGTGTCCTGCCAGAGTTGCACCTTGAAGTCGGTGGTCATCCCGGAAGCGGGGTCGCCCCAGATACCGTCACCCTCATTCATCTTGTCTGACCGGACAAAGTACGCGAGGCCCTGACGTCCAGCGCCCAGTCCAAAGGCATTCAGGCCCGCGCCTGCAGCGGCATCGCTGACGTTCTGAGCCTGCGAGTACTGGAAGTCCCACGAGCCCTGCTCCCAGTCGAAGCGCACGGGCGTTTTGCAGATGTCTTTACCGTCGCACTCTTGAAACTCCGTGAGGAGGCTTCGCTTGCTGATGGACCCCATGCGATACTTCAGCTTGTACGAGCGCAACAGCACAGTGGACAGGTTGCTGGCGCCCGGTGCGAGGCCAGGGGCCTTCATGTCGACCCGAGATAGCCGGAAGTCGCGTCCGACCTTGACGCCCGCCAGGTAGCCGGTGAAGACATCAGGTCGGAGTTCATAGTGGAAGGTGACCTCTCGCTGCCCCGGTTCGATGGAGCCAGATGCGTTGCGGAATTGGGTGTAGGTGATGCGCATGGGGCGATGCCAGGCGCCTGAGGCGGCGCCGAGCGCGGCCTGCTCGTAGAACACGTCCATCCGGTTGCCGAAGCGGTCCTCGACGGCGGCGAGCGCCCAAGCGATGCTCACCGGTTCAGTCCAGCCGACTTGAATGCTCCCTCCAGGCCCCTGGTCGAATCGCTCGTACTTGCCCCGAATGAGTGCATCGTCGCGCTGGCTCCCAGGACCCATCGAAACGCGCCCGTACGTCCGGATGAGGCCATCACGACCTCGAACCTCGAACGTCGCTGGCTCAACGCCATCCCTGGCGACAACCCGGATGGATGAGTAGGTGTCCTGCTCCGTCTTGAGTGCAAGATGGTCTGCGCCGGCGAGCCGGGCGCCATCCAAACAATACGCAGGGCTGTAGCGGTCAACGACGTCCAGCCCCCCGCCCGGGAAGAAGTCGATGGCTTGAAGCTTGCCGTCTCTCGCGAAAGAATTGGGGCACAGGTCAATCTGTGACAACCCCGCGAGGTTGAACCCGGGACCCAGAAGCCCATCACTTCCCTGGCTGTCATAGACAATTGAGAGCGAAGGCTGGATACCCGCTCGTCCACGTGGGGCCCAGAGCGGAAGCGAGACGGTGGCGGACCCACTCGTGGTCACGTCTGCCGTGAAGGGGGTGATTCCAGGCACTTCTTCGTTGCCGAGGCCTGTGTCAAGAATCGTGTCGGGGCGCAGTTCGAATGGAATGGTCTGCTGCGCACCAAGAGCCTTGCTTACCTGGACGAGAGATGTGTCATCCGCTTCGGAGCGCGGGGCGGATCCTGGCATGCAACTGATGAGCTGCGCTCCATAGAAAAGCAATGTGAGGTGTGCCGTCAGGAAGCGAAGGCTTGAAGGAGGGGGGCGTGAGTCTGGGCTCATGTCGGGTCGCCGTTCATGAAGGTGTGGATGTGGCCGTGCCTCGGCACCGGGATGTCGTCACCCGGCGCCAGCCATGGCGATGTCGAAAGGAAGTAGTTACTGACAGCGGGACTGTTCGCAGACACCGGACTCATCCGGTGCTCCCGAGCAGTTGTTGTCGATGCCGTCGCAGACCTCAACGGTGCCTGGTTTCATGTCAGCCCGGGTGTCGTCACAGTCCCCGGGAGTGCGGGATGTATTCGCGGGCTGTCGACAGGCGCTCTCGGACTCCCAATTGGCCCCATGACCATCATGGTCCTGGTCCGCGAAGAACTGGACCCATGTGGAGGTGTTGCTGTTGTCGTCGGGCCAGCCGTTGCAATCTTCGTCCAGGTCGTTGGCACAGACCTCGGGACGAGGTTGACCTGGAGTGCAGACGCCGTAGTCCCCCCATTCGCACACTTCCCTTGGCGGTTTTCCGTCTCTGGCTTCCTCGTACCAGCACGCCATGGCGCAGGCGGGAACGCTGCGCATGCATGCACCGACGCCACAGGTCTTGGGTGGAGCGTCGTCCACCTGCCCGTTGCAGTCGTTGTCGAACTGGTCGCATGACTCCGGCTCAGGCGGGAACGGGGTACAGGTCTGCTCAGTCCCGTTGACGCAGGACTGGACGCTGGCTGCGCAGGCACCCACGCCACAGTGTTTCAGGGCCCCTGGGTGCACCGCCGCGTTCGCATCGTTGCAATCCAGGCCGCTGGAGGAGGCTCCCGCGGGTACATTGCAACTGGCTCCAGTCGGGGCTCCTGCTCCATGACCGTCTCCGTCCCCATCGCGATAGAGCGTCAGCAGGACGCCTTCGTCCGTTGTGCCGTTACAGTTGTCGTCCGCGCCGTTGCAGACTTCGGCTCGAGGTGTGCCCGGCCAGCAGGTGTTGGCTCCCCAGGTGCAGACCTCGATGGGTGGCTTCCCGTCGCGTGACTCCTCCAGTTCGCAGTGGTCGGCGCAGGCAGCGACTGTTCGCCGGCAGAAGCCCACACCACAGGAGACAGGTGGCAGGTCATCCACTTGCCCATTGCAGTTGTTGTCGACCTGGTCGCACACTTCCTGCGTCGCGGGCCTGGGGATGCAAGCTGCCTCGGCACCGTTGACGCAGGCTGGGACGCTGGTGGCGCAGGCTCCAATGCCGCAGGACTTGAAGGCACCTGGTTTGATGGATGCCGAGCCATCGTTGCAGTCGGTCGCGTCAGTGACGTAGCCAGCGGGAATCCCACAGGCATCCTTCCAGTTGCCGGGAGCCCCGAATCCGTCTCCATCCGCGTCGCGGTAGTACCGCACCCACTGCCAGAGGGACGAATTGCTGTCGTCACAATCACTATTGTTGGTGACCCACCCCTGCGCAAGACAGCCTTGTCGTCCGGGGCCGGCGCCTTTTCGGTCCCCATCCGCATCTCGGTAGAGTGTGACGAGGACTCCCTCGTCGATGAGGTCGTCGCAGTCATTGTCGAGCCCGTCACAACGTTCTGGTTCGCAGGTGTCCGGAGGCGGATCGCAGCCGTTGCAGGCCATGGGGGCCACGGCTGCTCCAGCATCCAGCAAGGGCGCTGTGGCTGCCGGTGTCGCCGCGAGCGTGGGAAGGGCGATGATGATGGCGAGCAGTGCCAATCGATAGGCATGGAGGCGCCACAGCCGCGTAGCGGCACAGGAGGGTCGAGGCATGGTGAGCTTTCAAGGCTTGCGAGAAGTCGTCTCGCGAGACGGGTGGCTGTAGGCCGAGCCCGGCCGGCTCTTGCCGGTGAGTGGCTCAGCGGGTGCCGGGTGCGTTCGCGGAGTCCACGTGTTCTGCAATGGACGCGCCGAAGACTCCTGGAGGAGCCTGTCCACGTCGCAGGCGAGCAGTCCGTCCACGAGACGGGACCTGCATCCAGCCTGCGTGGGATGGCTGAATCGGCCGCGCGATGGGGCCGAGATGACCTGGGGTGGACCTTCCAGGATTTCGGGGTCCTCAGCGGCTCCCGAAGCTGGAAGGGGTAACGAAGCCTATTCGAGAGATGGAATGAGCACGGACGATGAGGGGCGAGGGGGCTCGCTCAATTGCTCGTAACGATGGAGTCCTTGCTTGCCCTGGGCGGTGGCTCGGTGTGGGCGCGAACTCACACGAAGGTCAGCGTCGCTCGTCTGGGGAGAGCTGTTCATGACGGTCATCGCGATGCCCGCAAGCCGTCACGGGAGCCCCCTATGTCAGGGAGTCAGTGCGAGGTATTCGCGTGCGAAAGCCTCTGTGTTCCCTTGGACGCCCAAGGCAAGGGCCTCGTGAAGGAGCGCCGCGCACGAACGCGCATCGTCGTGCGGGATTCGTTCACCGGGGGCGAGCCTGTTCAGATTGAGCAGGATGACCAGGATGCGTACCGCAGTCTCCCTCAGTCCTGACTCTTCGTGGGTGCAGAGACTGGGGAGTGCTCTCGCAAGACGTACCCGGTCCCAATGCCGCATCGTGAATGCCATCGCGAGCGCATTCACAAGTTGGCGAGTTGACCCGTCACGTTGCTCGACGATGCTCATCACGAAGTCGAAGCCCTCGGCCTTCAGCGAGGTGAACTCACGCTCGACTGGCTCAGGAAGGCTGCCAGCCCTTGCCAGTTCCGCCTTGAGTCGTCGCCAGGGGCTCTTGGGGGTGTTCATGGCGGAACCTGGATGTACTTGTCAGGCCACGTGCCGTTCTCGGGTGCCCGCGGCTCCCGTCAGCGTAGCAGGAGCGGCTCGAGGAGCGCACCCAGTTCGTCGTCCGTCAGGTCCCCTCGAAGCATCAACTCCACACCCGCGCGGGAGAGCCGTGCCATGAAGTTCGGGCTGGAGCCCACCGCTGCATGGACCGCCGTACGGACGCCAAGTGCACCTCCGATGAGGCGCCCCATGGCCGCCACTTCGAGCGCCTCCATGATAGCGTGAGTGTATTCCTGGGGCAGCCCCAGCTTGGGCGATTCGGGAGAGCCCGCGAGCGTCGCGTCCCAAGCAGCACCCTCGACCTGGGTCCATGGCACCTCGAGACGGAGCTCGGGATGCTCCTTTCCAAAGGTCCCCGACAGCCCGATGAGCCCATACTCCGAGAAGGGGCCTCTAGGGACGAGCGCTTCGATGCCGACGGCGTGGATCCGAGGCACCGTCGGCCCTGCGGACAACACCCGGCTGACCACACCTGATGCATCCATCGGAGTCGAGTGGTATTCCCTGAGCCAGACGTGCGCGCGGCCGAAGCGGCCCAATTCAAGGGTCCTCATGGAATCTCTCAGAACGCGCGCCATGCCGAGTTGAAGAGGCCTAGTTTGGCCGTGATGACTTCCGGATGGTACACGCTGAATGGCGAAACCCCAGCGATGCCATCGGGCCGTCGGGGGAGTGGCTGTCCGGGCCGGGCCCGTAACAGGTCCTCGCTGCTCCTGACTCTGGGATCGGCACAAGCCTGATCTGGAACCGTGGCCTGTGCCCTTCCCGACGAGGAGGAGGAGGCCCCGCGCCCCGGAAGACCGCGAGCCCATATCAGCTACCCCCGAGCCGATCTTTCATCCGGCATGGTTATCGAATCGTGTTCGCCTCCTCTTCATTGTGCAGGTCGAAGACGGTGCCCTTGCCATGCTTCTCCTCGAGAAGCATGAAGGCCTCGTCACCGTCGGTTGCCATCACGGTTACCCGCAGACCCGGCTCCGTCTGAGCGCTGCCCCCGAGCTGGATGATTGCTCGGTACTCTTTCAATTTCGTTTTGGTCATGTCGTGTCAACTTGAAGGATGCGAGGCAGACATCACAATAGCAACTGGTCCTCGCTGATGGACTTGAGTTCCGAGAAGCGAAGGCCCTTGTAGATGAGCTTGCCCGCGACGCGTGCCGCCGCCTCGGGGAGGTCGCTGAGTTGCACGGGGGCCGTGGGTGCGGCGGTGAGCCGATAGGGGCCGCCGTGGAATGACGAATCGAAGGCGTAGAGCCCTCGCGCGGCCATCTGCTGCCAAGGGTCTCCCGGTTCGGAGAGTTGGCCAGGTTCGGGTACCGGCGCCGTGCTCGGCGCCATGGACCGGATGACGGAAATCGCCTGGTCGTGTGCGTCGACATCCTGGAGGAACGCGTCCGGCGCGTAGCCTCCGCCAGCGGTACTGAAGAAGCCCACGAACCCGTCCTGGTCGCAGGCCAGCCAGTCATATTCAAATCCCTGAATGGAATCCTGGGTCTCTTGGCTCATGGGGTTCTCTTGGCGGGCATCGGCCATGAAGGTGCTTCCCAGTATCGCCTTTCTAGAGCGCGTAGCGGACCGCGTACTCGTGGCGAAGAGTGCCTCGATACCAGACATCAAGAGATTTGAAGACTTGAGTCGGCTCACCTGTCCGCTGGTCGAACCATGCGAAGCGCCCGTCGATAGGATGAAAGGCGGAGAGACCAAGACCGACATGGAAGACGATCCAGCCGGGGGCAAGCCCGGCCTGTCGATAGCTGGAAGTGACGCTTTCGATGTCGTCGCCAGTCGCCGGATCGCCAACGGGAGAAAGAAACGTCTCCGTTTCGAACGCCTCTCCTCCTCCCGTCGACGACCAGAATCGCAGCAAGTCCGTGGGGACACTCCCGTATCTCCTCGCCCAGCGGAGGAGAGTGTCTTCGGTGAGGGGCTTCCTCCAGCGGAACAGCATGGGCTGTTCCACGGCATCTGCCTCGATGGCGCTGGTGGGATGCAAGGAACTCCTCCCAGAGGCTGACCTGAGCCTGCGACCAGCATACGCCCACGTGAATCCAGAGGAGGGGCGTTCTTCGTCCTGGCACCACCCCTGTGGAGGTCGACCCCGACGGCGCGACAGGCGCGGCCCCCGATGCGCGCCTGCACTTCGCTCACGAGCGTCGCTGACAGGGTTTCAGCGCATTCCTCCAGGCTCGAAGCGGGTGAGGAACACCTTGAACTGCAAGGAGACGAAGATGGGGCGCGGAGCCACCAGTGAGGTTCGTGCGAGCATCGCGAACATGGCCTCATCGGACTCGATGGGGCGGATCTCCGTCATGCGCTTGCGCCGATGCTCCAGCGCCTCGGAGGGGATTCCATGGGCCCGGAGCCGCCGGAACTCCACGTTCGTCAGCTCGGGATCATTGCCGACGCGGCAACCCACGACGAAGGGGGCGCCGGGCTTGAGTCTCCGGGTCACTTCGCGCAGCAGCTCCAGGCGGGCTTCCTCACCCTCCACATGGTGCAACACCCCCATCATCTGCGCGCCGTCGAAGAGTGGGCCGGGGGGCAGGGTTCGCAGCTCACCCACGTGAAGGTGCGTCCGAGAAAGCAGGCCCTCGGCCTCCAGGCGCTTACGGGCGACGTCGAGCATGGCCTCGGACGGGTCCACGCCGGTGAAGCGCCAGCCGGGAACATCGAAGCGCAGATAGGGCATCAGCTCCGTGCCCGTACCCATGCCCACGAACAGCAGGGAGGCAGCCTCCTGCCCGTCGAGCTGTGCGGTCAGCGCGCTGACACCGAGCTCATACATGGCCTGGGCGCCGGCGAGGTTGATGGCGGCCTGGGTGTCGTAGTGCGCGGCGCGGTCGGCGCCGAAGCCCGGCACGATGTGGTGGGCGGAGTGAGTGAGGTGTTCATGGGCCATGACGTGTCCTCGATGGGCCCGCTGAAGGCGGGCGATTGTTCGAGGATGCGCGTCGGCAGGCCAGTCCGGTAGGGCGGGGATTCAGGCTGAATCGGCGGATTGTCTGGACGGTGCGGGCTCGTGGCCTTCATCCAGGGCTGGCTGCGTCCCAGAATCGGCGCCAGTGCTCACGTCTTCCCACGGAGGGGCGACCGGGGAAAGGCATGGGAGGATGCCCATTGTGCCTACCCCGAGGAGGAGGGCCCGCGACCTGGAAGATCGCGAGCCCAGCCTCAGCTACTCCAAGCCGAACATTCAGCCGGCAGGGTTATCGAATCGTGCTCGCATCCTCTTCATTGTGCAGGTCGAAGACGGTGCCGTCGCCATACTTCTCCTCGAGAAGCGTGTAAGCTTCGTCACCGTCAGTTGCCATCACGGTGACCTGCAGACCCGGCTGAGTCTGAGCGGGGCCCTCGAGCAGGATGATTGCTCGGTACTCTCTCAAGTTCTTTTCGGTCATGTCGTGTCTACTTGAAGGGTGCGAGGCAGATATCACTATAGCAGAAGCCGCCGACGATGGTTCCCTCGCCTCGGAGAATGTTCGTGATTTCGTCGGGCGTCATCTTGGTGATGTCATGGATTTTCACGTTGGGGTTCTTTCTCCAACGAAGTTTGTCATCTCTGAGAAAATTTGGCGCCGGAGTGATTCTGCCCCCGCGTGAGCCGTGAGCCCCCGAGAGAATGTGTACATCTCCCTTGGTGAGGGCGTCATTCACGTGCGGGGCGAAATGGAACTGGATGATCTCCCCATTGGAGGTCCAGACCTCTCCACCTGCCGCGTTCTTGGTCATGGAGAAGGAGCCACTGGGCGGGGGGGCTCGAGTCCCGAAGGCTCGAGCAACATCGTCCACCACGCCACGAACTTTCGTGACGGGGGCTCTGAGCACGGATGCAACGCCGCCTCCCGATTCGAGGATGGAAAAGATGCTGGCGCCAGAGGCGAGTGTGTAGAAGGCCGTCTTCCCCGCGCCGACGACGCAGCCGCCTGTTTCTCCGTTGCCGCAGGCTGACTTGGTTTGGAGATAGCTCTCTCCCGCCGTCACGAACGGGATGAACTCGTTGACGGCGTAGCTGACCGCGGCGAGCTTGCTGACAGGCTCGTAGCGCTCATACGACGTCGCGGCCGCGACCATGCTGTCGAGCTGGCCCTTGGCCAGGGACCTGCCGACATGGCACCCGAGGGACAAGCCACACGGGAACTGGTCGTAGGCGGCGCCTATCTTCCCCGCGGCGGTCGTCATCAGCGACGTCAGGCTGGCCTTGGACTCGCCGGAGCTCTGCCCGATGTCGTTCGTGTGGTGGGCATCCGGCTGCGCCTTCGCGTCATCCAGACTCTCCACGCTGGGGACACGGAGGTCGACCGAGGGCAGGAACGGCGTGGCCCCCGGTGCGGACTCGTGCCGCAGCAGTGATTCCGCCACCAGGTTCGGTCCCGGCACATACCCACCGCCCGAGCTGCCTCCCCATTGACCCACCAGCGTTCCACCGTAGGGCGTGTACCCGCTGGGGTCCGTGTAGCGAATCGGGTTGTTCAACACATAGGAGTACGCGTTGTACGCCTGCACCGAGCCCGCATCCGCGATGACGGGGTCCGCGCTGATGAATCGCATCAACCGCGGGTCGTAGATGCGCCCGCGCATGTTGATGAGACCCAGCTCCTCATCCTGCTCATGCCCGGTGAAGCCCCGCTTCGCGCCGCTGTAGCTCGCGCTGGACGCTTGCAACAGGTTGGTCGCGTCTCGTCGTCCGCCGTAGGGCTCGAACTTGATGCGCTCCACCACCGCGCCCGCGGCGTTGGTGACAGTGTCCGGACTGCCCTGCTTGTCGTTGAGGAAGTACCGGGCGCTCTCCGTGCTCGACCCCTCGTCCCACGACAGCTCTCCGATGATGCCCTCGGGGCTGGGGATGCTGAGCACGTGCGTCGTCGTCAGACCCTGCTTGCGTCGCTGGTAGAGGCCGCCGACATAGAGCACTTCCTCCAGGCCGTCGCTCTTCTGCTTGCGCACGCGCGTTCCGGACGCGTCGTAGTCGAAGCGGACCGTCTTGCCCCCCTGGGTGATGGACTCCGGCAAATCGAAGGGCGTGTACGTGACGGTCCGGACCTCGTTGTTCGAAACGTCGCGCGAGGCCGTCTGGTTGCCCCGGTGGTCGTACTCGTAGGTGAGCGAGTCCGCTCCGAACTGCGCCCGTTTGACGGCGTGCGGTCCACCCGTCGCGCCCAGGGTGTAGTTCAGCGTGGACGTCGGCTCCCAGCCGGTGACAGGGGAGCGGCTGAGCAGGTTGCCGAGCGCGTCGTACTGGAACTGGACGTCCAGCGTCTGGCAGTTCTGCTGGACCTTCCAGCGCTCCAACCGGTCCAACGCGTCGTAGGTGAACTTCTCCGTCGCGCCGACCATGAGGTCGTGCCGGGCGGAGAGGTTGTGATTGTCCGTGTACTCGTAGGCGAGTCGCTGGACGTTGGTGCCACTGCGCTTCGCGTCCAGGAACCGCAGACGACCCATGGTGTCGTAGCGGAAGTCGCGCACCACCCCACTGCCATAGCGCGCCTGCGTCAGCCGCCCCCCGCTGTCTCGCGCGAGCGCCGACCAGTAGCTGGTGATGGAGTTCGTCCGGTAGATGCTCGAGAGGTCGCCTCGCGAGGTGTACGAGTAGCCAATCGACACCGGCTGCCCGTTGAACATGACGGGGTAGGTGAGCCGGCTCACCCGTCCGTAGGCGTCGTACTGCCGGCTCATCACCTGCGTGCCGCCAGCGACTTCCTGCGACGTGTTCGTCTCGCGGCCGAAGTCGTCATAGACATGGTTCGTGATGACGACGCCCGCGGGGTTGCCGGTGGGCGTACGCGTCGCACGCGACAGGCGCCGGATGGCACCCGGACCCTGGTCATAGAGATAGGACAGGCTCTCCTTCTCGTTCGTGGCCGTGCGCACCCGGCCGAGCACGTCCCGCTCGTACGACGTGGTGATGAGGCCGGGCATGCCCACGGGGCCGTCCGAGTCGCTCTTCACCTCGCCAAACGCGTTGTAGAGGAAGGTCCGCGTCCCCGCGTTCGGGTCCACCGTCCGCTCGAGCCGACCGAAGCCATCATAGAAGTTCGCGCTGCGATGGCCCTGCGGGTCATCCGTGAACTCCAGCCGACCGAAGGGACCATACCCATACGTCATGGTCGCCTCCTTCGAGGTCCCCACCGCCTCGGTCGACCGCACCATCAGCCCGCGAAAGTCGAGCAGCGTCTTCCTCGCCTGGTTGATGGCGTCCGTCACCACCGTCTGGGTGGAGTAGGGCGCGGGCACCGTGTACGCGATGCGCTCCAGGAGCTTTCCGGAAGGCCCCGTTGTCCCGTCCCCGAAGCGGCGCGCCGTGACGCGGCCGAGGGGGTCGTACTCATAGGACTCCCACGTTGGCTGCTCGGTGCTGGTGCGAGGTGCCTCGGACTTCTGCACACGTCCCTGGACGTCATAGGTGACGCTGGAGGTCACCGGCTGTCCATCGAAGCGGGCTCCCTGGGTCGTCACGGGCCGGCCCAGCGTGTCGAAGCGGGTGATGGTTTCATCCACCGTCCCCGTGTCCGTCGCCACCTGGGTGCGGTGCTGCGGCAACGGGCCATTCCATTCGTAGTACGTGCGAACGATGGACTGGTCCGCCGGCGCCACGGAGGGCCCCATGTACAGCGGCGTCACCACGCGCGGGCGGCCGAAGCCGTCGTACTGGTAGCGCGTATTCACGCCGTTCGGGTCCGCCGTCTGCGCGAGCACGCCCATGCCAGGGTGGTACAGGTATCGCCACGTCGCCCCTCCCGCGTCGGTGGACGTGGCCACCTGCGTCTGGTCGACGGTGTCGTACGTCACCGACTCCGCACGCTCCGTCTCACGGCCCTGCTGGACGACTCGCTGGACCAGGCCCCGCTCGTTCCGCTCGAAGCGTGTCTTCAGGTACGTCTCGGACGTCGTCGGAGTCACGACCTCCTCGAAACGCGAGGGCTCCAGTTCCGTGCTTTCGACCTGCCCCTTCGTGCCGTAGGTGACCTGCTGCGTCCGGGTGTTCGCCGCGTCCGCGGGGCCCGTGCAGCCGACCTCCAGTGCCCTGGCGCAAGACTGCCACGCGCTGGAGACAGTCCACACTCCGGTGGGCAGCCACGTCGTGGAGTCGAACCCCCGCCCCGTGGTGACGACCTTCACCTGCTCGGTCTTGTCCGCGCTGTGCGTGAGGGTCGTGCTGTAGACAGGGTTGCCCTTGTCATCGAGCTCCGTGAGCGACTCCCTCTCCGACACCACCGTCTCGGCGCCACCCTTGAACTCGCGCACCGTCTCCACGACGCGACGGGCGTACTGCTGCCAGATGGTGGAATGGGTCGCCGGAGTCAGGGCATAGGTCCAGGTCCGCTTCGTCTGGAGCCTCGTGTTCGCGTCCAGGGCGACCTCGGTCGTCTCCTCCTGCGGGAAGTGCGCCAGGGGCGCCGAGGCCTTGCGGTCCAGCGTGCTGTCCACCGAGTGCCGGTTGTTGTACGTCGTCGTCGTGCGCGCGCCCGTCACCTCGTCCACGACGATGCGCTGACCGAAGCCCAGCCAGCCCAGGCCCCGGGTATCGGAGAGGCCATCTCGGTAGAGATAGCGCCAGCTCCGCACCTGCTCGTCATTCGAGTTGAGCGACATGCGTGAGACGACGCGCATCGACTCGGAGGCCAGGCGCAGCCACGGCTTCGTCTCGGTCTCCACGTAGCTTTTGGCGTAGAACGCCTCGGGCGGCGTGACGGCTCCGTGCGGATTGCCCTGCGAGAGCGGGGCGTACTCGAAGGAGTAGCTCAGGCCGGAGAAGCCCAGGTAGCTGGCAATCTGGATGTTCCCGTGCACCTTCTTGAGCACGTCGGTCGCCTTGATGCGACGCGCGACACGAAGGTTGTTCCCCTGGCGAAACGTGAAGTCGAGCAGGCCATCGTTGTTGGTGTCGATGACCTGGGCCCACTCCTTGTTGTCGCCGCTCGGGACAATCGACAGGTTCTCATGGGTGGTGAAGTCGCCCTGCGGACCGGCGAGCAGCAACTGCACCGGGCTGCCATTCTTGAAGATGGCGAAGTCCACCCGGCCATCGCCGTCGAAGTCGCCATGCTCCGTCTTGGCGCCGAGCAGCATCGTGGCGATGTTGCTCGGCATGACGGTCTCCCGGACCTCGGTGAAACCCTTGCCCGTGTTGAACTGGACCCGGAGCTTGATGGCCGGGTCGGAGATGCTCGTCACCCCCAGCGCCACCGCGTCCCGCAGGCCGTCTCCGTTGACGTCGACGAAGTCGAACGTGGAGGCGTAGAGCGACGGAAAGAGGGCCGGCATCGTGAAGGGCGTGCGCACGGAGGTCGGGACGACCTTCAGCTCCGCCTCGTTGACGTTGGTCGTCGAGACCTCCCGGTAGGTGAGCGCATCCAGGAACGCGTTCCCATTGGGACCCACGCCCAGCATGCTCATCTTCCCGCTTCCATCCAGGTCCACCACGCGCATGCCGAGCCGGGCGGCCTGGAAGTAGCCCACCGGAGACATCTTGGTGATGCGGTTCTGCGCCGTCCTGTCGACGACGACGCGGCGCTTGGCGGTCACTGTCGTGTCGGAGTCCGCCGTCAGGTCGATTTCGTGCTGCCCCATCCATACGCGCTCGTTGCGGGCATCTCCGTCGACGTCGAGCCAGTACTGCGAGTTCGGCTCGGAGCCGACAACCTTCATTTCAGTGTCGCCGGCACGGGCATGGCCATAGAAGGGGACCGGGTGCTGGCCGAAATTGGACTTGTCCCACTTGCAAGACAGCGGCGTGACGGTGGAGCGGCCAAAGCCATCCCAGTCCGTCACGATGGGATACAGGTTGCGCTCATGGCGCTGCCCACAGAAGTCTCCCGGGTCGTTGCCTCCGAAGAAGAAGTCCCAGAGATCATCGAGCCAGATGGTTCCCTCGATGTTGAAGTAGGGGTACCAGATGGAGCCGCCCGTGACGTCGGACGCCACCAGCGAAGGGGACGCGGCGTCCGGAAACTGCATCAGCCGCATCGTGTCCCTCCAGAGCTGCACCGTGAAGTCGGTGCTCATTCCGGAGGTCGGGTCAGTCCAATCGAGCTCGTCCTCGGCCATCTTGTCGGACCGCACGAAGTACGCGAGGCCCTGGCGTCCCGCGCCCAGGCCAAAGGCATTCAGGCCCGCGCCGGCGGCGGCGTCGCTCACGCTCTGGGCCGGCGGATACTCGAAGTCCCACGAGCCCTGCTCCCACTCGAAGCGCACGGGCGTCTTGCAGATGTCCTTGCCGTCGCACTCCCGCAGCTCCGTCAGGAGGCTGCGCTTGCTGAGGGTTCCCAGGTAGTACTTCAGCTTGTAGGAGCGCAGCAGCACCTGAGACAGGGTGCTCGCACCCGGGGCGAACCCGGGGCCCTTCATGTTGACGCGGGAGAGTCGGAAGTCGCGGCCGACCTTCACGCCCGCCAGATAGCCGGTGAAGACATCCGTCCGGGCCTCATAGTCGAAGGTGACTTCGCGCTGACCCGGCTCAATGACACCCGAGGCGTCGCGGAACTGCGTGTAGACGATGCGCGAAGGGCGGTGCCATGCACCGGACGGAGCGCCGAGGGGCGCCTGGTCGTAGAACACCTCCATCCGGTTGCCGAAGCGGTCCTCGATGGAGGCGAGCGCCCAGGCGATGCGCACCGTGTTGTTGTTCACGGTCTGGATGGTCTCGTTGGGCCCCTGCTCGTATTGCGAATGGATGCCCTTGACGAGTGCGTCCTCGCGCGAGCCCGGCCCCTTGCCGTAGGTCCGGATGAGCCCATCGCGCCCCCGAACCTCGAAGGTGTCAGGCGCGTGGAGGGTGGTTCCCTCCGGGATGCGGATGGAGGCGTAGGTGTCGTGCTCCGTCTTGAAGGCCCGGGCGTCGGAACCGCCGGCCGGAACGAGCCGGACGCCGTCCAGGCACCAGGCCCTGCTGTAGCGGTTCTTCGCGGCCAGCCCCTCGTCCGGCATGAAGTCCACGGAGTGCAGCGCGTTGTCCCGTGCGAACGAGTTGGGGCACAGCGTGATTTGTGACAACCCCGCCAGGTTGAAGCCGGGGCCGAGGAGCCCGTCGCTGGCATTGCTGTCATAGACAATCGACAGCGACGGCTGGAGGCCCGCGCGCCCCGGAGGAACCCAGAGCGGGAGCGACACGGTGGCCGAGCCGCTCGGTGTCACATCCGCCGTGAAGGCCGTGACTCCGGGTGCCTCCGTGCCGGGAAAGGCCGTGTCGAGAATCGTGTCGGAGCGCAGCTCGATGGGGACGTCCAGGAGCGCGCTTCGTGCCTGAGGGAGTGGCTGTCCATCCTCGTCTCCAGAGGAGGACGTCAGCGCGGGGCCGCAGCTGGTGAGCAGCTGGGCGCCATAGAAGAACAGCGTGAGGTTCGCCGCGAACCGCTTGCGGCGTCCCGGCGGACGCGGGGATTCTGAATCGTGTCTCATGTGGGAATGACCGTGGTGCGTCGAAAGGGATTTACTGACAGAGGGACTGGTCGCAGACCCCGGACTCGTCCAGGGTGCCCGAGCAGTTGTTGTCGATGCCGTCGCAGACCTCGGCGGCGCCCGGCTTCATGTCGGCTCGCGTGTCGTCGCAATCGCCCGGTGCCCGGGAGGTGTCCGCGGGCTGGCGGCATGTGGTGGTCTCGCCCCAGCTCGTGCCGTAACCGTCGTGGTCCTGGTCCGGATAGAAGGTGAGCCACGCGGCGCTGTTGCTCGAGTCATCGGAGAAGCCGGTGCAGTCCTCATCGAGGCCATTGGCACACACTTCCGCCGTGGGCGCGCCCGGGGTGCAGGTGCCGTGCTCGCCCCACTCGCAGACCTGGACGGGCGGCTTTCCGTCATGGGTCTCCACCCACTCGCACAGCTCGCCACAGGCGGGGGCGGTTCGCCGGCAGGCGCCCTGGCCACAGCTGATGGGCGGGAGGTCATCCACCTGCCCATTGCAGTCGTTGTCTGACTTGTCGCAGATCTCCGGCTGGGATGGGCGTGGGATGCAGGTCTGCTCCGCGCCGTTGACGCACGCCTGGACGCTGGCGGCGCAGACGCCGAGGCCGCAGTGCTTCAACGCCCCGGGCTTCACGGCGTAGTTCGAGTCGTTGCAGTCCTGGCTGTTGGAGGAAGCGCCGCCCGGCACACTGCAGCCCGCGCCAATCGGAGCGCCGGCACCATAGCCGTCCGCGTCGTTGTCGCTGTAGTAGGTGAGCTGGACCCCGTCATCGATGGTGCCATTGCAGTTGTCGTCCACGTTGTTGCAGGTCTCTGCCTTGGCGACGCCCGGCGTGCAGGCGTTGTCACCCCACTCGCAGAACTCGACGGGCGGCTTGCCGTCCTGGACTACCACCCACTCGCAGATGTTGCCGCAGGCGGCGACGGTGCGCTGGCAGGCTCCCGTGCCGCAGGAGATGGGGGGAAGGTCATCCACCTGCCCGTTGCAGTTGTTATCGATGCGGTCGCAAATCTCGGCGGAGGCGGCATAGGGGACACAGGCCTGCTCCACGCCGTTGACACAGGCCTGGACGCTCCGTGCACAGGCTCCCTGGCCGCATTGCTTGATGGCCCCCGGCTTGATGGTGGAATTGCCGTCATTGCAGTCGGTGGCATCCGCGACGTAGCCCGCGGGGAGGCCACAGGAGTCGATCCAGTTTCCTGGTGCTCCGTAGCCATCTCCGTCCGCGTCCCTGTAGTAGCGACCGGCCTGCCAGATGGAGGCGTTTGCGTCATTGCAGTCGTTGTTGTTGAGGACCCAGCCATGGTCCAGACAGCCCTGCTGCGCGGCCCCGGTGCCGTGGCCGTCCCCATCCACGTCGCGATAGACGTTGCGCTTGACGCCCTCGTCTATCTGGCCGTCGCAGTCGTTGTCCTCCCCGTCGCAGATCTCCGCGACACATTCAGGGTCCGGCTCACAGTCGGGACATCCAGGTGGAGGCAGCAGGTTCGGCTCCTGCTGGGAGCTGATGGCGGAGCTCGCCGGGGCCGCGAAGACCGGGCCGACGGCGAGGGCCGTGAGCAATATCAATACAGACTGGCTGAGACGCCACGCGCGTGCGCGGGTCTCTGGAGGTCGAGACATGGTGGGCTTTCGTGGTGGACGACGAATGAACTCGCGACCAGGCATGCGAGTGCCATGCGGAGGGGGCGCGGTTCGACTCAGGGATGAAGGAGTGCCCCCCGCAACGCATACGGAGGCACGCGTTCAAGCTGGTCGTGACATTCCGCCGAGACCCAGGCTGGTGAGGTGTTCGGGACGGGGCGTGCGCATGCGGGCGCCATGCGCGTGAATGCGCGGGACTCGCCTGCTTGCGAAGCCAGGGCAGGGTGGGTGCCAGTTACCTTGGCCCCACGCCGCGGAGCCCAGCCCGGACTCCGCTTGTCGGTCCACGCCCGCGTTTTTCCTTGTAGGCTTTCCTTCCATGACTTCGACGGTGAGCGCGTTCCTCGACGACATCGACACCCGTGAGGGCTTGAACGAGGCCCGGCTGCGCCTGGAGCGGCTGGGTGAAGAGAGTGCCTGCCCGACGCTGGTGGCTCTCGCGGCCGAACTGGAGGCGCGTCAGGCCTCGACGCCCGTGGACGCGCGGTGGCGGCTGCATGCGCTGTCGGACCACCTCGAAGAGGTGTTGGCCAAGGGCCAGGACGTGGACAGTGCCCTGGCCCTCCTGGAGGTCGCCCGGCAGCCTCGCGCCGCGCGCTTCCAGGGGCGGCAATCCGCCTCACGACGCGAGCAGGACCTGGCGGCGCTGCTGGCCACGCATCGCTCCGCGTCGAGCTTCGTGGAACTCATGTCCCATCGCCAGGGGCCCGAGGACCTCCTCGAGCTGTTCGCCTGCGGCGTGCAGGAGTACGTCATGCGTGGCGCGGACCTGTCGTCGGCGCCGGGGGTGCAAGAACTCCAGGCGGAGCTGACGCGGCGGGAACACCCGCTGGCGGCGCTGCCACCGCGGCGCAATCGCTGGGAGTCCACGCTGGGGCACCTCCTGGGGGCTGACGATGTCGCCTCGGCGGCGGACTCGCTCGCGGAGCTGAGGGCCGCGAAGTCTCGCGAGGACGACGACGACGAATACACCACTCCGAACGTCCGGCTGGTGACGCACGACGAACCCGTGCCCCCGGGGTTCGCGGCCGTCGTCGAGGGCCGTGGTGAGGAGGGCCCTCCCGCTGAAGTCGACCAGCGGGTGCTCCGGTTGCGCCCCGCGCTGCCCAAGGCGCCGGCCGATACCGTGACCTCTCTGCTGGTCGACCTGGACCTGTCGCTCCTGAAGGACGCCACCGCCGTCGTGTGCGAGCGGGCACGGCTGGCCGACGTGGCGGAGGCGCTCTATGCGCTGGCGGTGTCGGGCGCGCGCGGATGGCGGGGCGCGCTGGGCGCGGCGTATGGGCGTCTGGCTTTGTGGCGCACGCTCGAGGGGCTCGGGGGTCTCCCGGCCTCGTGGGCTGGTGATGCCCTGGAGAAGCGCTGGGGCGCCTGTACGTGGTACCAGTTCAATGTGCCCGAGGGCGTGGGCGTCGTCTGTCTTCGCCCCGGAGGGACCTCGCTCGCGCTCCTGGCGGTGCGCGATGCGCCCGAGGACTCAGGCGGCTAGAGCCCTGCGCTTCCACAGGCGGAACGCGCGGTTCGAGGAGCGGCCATCCGGGTCCCTGGGGTGGCGGGGCTCCACGAGGCGCTCCTGCATCAGCTCCGTGGCGATGAAGCCCACCGGGCTGCTGCCGGTCGGGTGGTCCATCTCCCGGCTCTGACGGACGACGTCCTCGAAGAACCGCAGTCCCTCCGCCGAGTCCTCCGCGAACCCCTGGTAGACGAGGAACCGCCACGCCTCCTCGGGGCTTCGGTGGAGGTCGACGGCGTGCAGGGTGGCGGTGAGCCTGTCCCAATAGCGCGGAAGAATCATGGCGGTGGACGCGGAGCATAGCCGACGTCTCCTCGCGTCCGCGCGCCTGTCTCTGTTCACCATCGACCACCCACGCTTTCCCCTTCACGGGTGCTGCCTTATGACGGGTGTCTGGCACCCGGAGGAGGTCGTTCGCGCGGATGGTGGAATACATCGACCAGCTCATCGGAGCGCTCGGCCCCCTGGGGCTGCTGGTGCTGGGGCTGGCGGCGGCGCTGGAGTACGTCGTCCCACCCTTCCCCGGAGACACCATCACCCTGTTGGGCGGCGTGTACGCGGTGCGCGGCGCGCACCCATGGGTGCTCGTCTTCCTCGTGGTGACGGCGGGCAGCGTGGTGGGCGCGGCCATCAACTACATGGTCGGCCACTGGCTGGCGGGGCGCTTCGATGCGCACCCGGGCCGCAGCTACTTCGGCATCACCCACGCCCGCCTGGAGCAAGTGCAGTCCCGGATGCGGCGCAACGGGCCGTGGCTGCTGCTCGCCAACCGCTTCCTTCCAGGCATCCGAGGCCTCATCTTCATCGCCGCGGGCGCCGCGCGCATGCCTCGAGTCAACGCGCTGGGCCTGGGCGCGCTGTCCGCCATGGCGCACACCGGACTGGTGCTCGCGCTGGGCGCCGCGGTGGGCGGAAACCTCGAGAAGTTGTCGGCGTTGATGAGCCGCTACCAGTACGCGGTGCTGGGGCTGGTGGTGGTGGGCGTGGTGGCGGTGCTGGTGCGCATGTTCGCTCGGCGACGCGCGCCCGCCTCCGAGCCCTGAGTCTTCAGTCGGACGGCCTCCCACACCGACATTGCGCGGCCAGGGCCCGGCGCGGTTGAGTCGCCTCCATGGCCTCGCGCATCCATCCAGGGACTTCGTTGCTCGTCGCGCTCGTGTTGTCCGTGGCGGGCTGCCGCTGTGGAGATGACCCGGGCGTGGGCGGTGCGCGCCAGGGCTTCCGTCCCCAGGAGGAACAGGTCGACTTCGGCCGGGTGCTGGAGGGCTCCCTCACGCGTCGTCAGGTGACGGTGCTGGCCACCGGGCGCTCCAGCGTCACCGTGATGGCCTCCTCGGGTTCTCCCTTCTCCGTGGACGTCGCCGAGGTGACGGTGCCGGGCAGTGGCCAGGCCACCGTCGACGTGGACTTCCTCGCGGGCAACGGCGCGGCGCAGGGCACGCTGACGCTGACGGGCGCGGGACGCACGGAGACCGTTCGACTCACGGGCCTGGGGGTGAGGCCGCTCGACTGCGTCCCCTCCAGTCCCTGTCACGAGTCGCGCTTCGACCTGGACTCCGGTGCCTGCGTGGAGCGGCCCCTGGAGGACGGCGCCACCTGCATCCCCACCAGTCGCTGCCAGGCGAACGGCCGCTGCGAGTCGGGCGCGTGCGTGGGCACCCCCCGCTCGTGTGACGACGACAACCCGTGCACGGTGGATGCGTGCTCGCCCACCCTGGGCTGCGTGACGGCGCCCGTCGCATGTCCGGTGCCGAAGAACCCATGCAGGGTGGGCGTGTGCGACCGCGACGACGGCTGCGAGGAAGTGGACGCGGCGGACCTCGTGCCGTGCGGGCCGGTGGACTGCAAGAAGTCCAACCTGTGCTTCGGGGGCTCGTGCAAGGAATTGCCCACGCCGGATGGCATGCTCTGCGCGCCCGCCACCGCATGCCAGGGTGAGGGCACCTGTCAGGATGGCGAGTGTGAGAAGCCCGACGCGGGAGACCTCCCGGTCGACTTCAGCCAGGACCTGGGAGGGGAGCCCATGGGCCAGCCCGCGTTGCTCGTCCAGGAGGGCGCGCTGTTCACCTCGGTGTGCGGGGGTGACGGGGGCTGCCGGCTCGTCTCCTTCACGCACGGCGGTCTGCTGCGCTACGAGTCGCCCTATCCCGACGGTGGCACCCGCACGCTGCTGGCCGCGTCGGATGCGGGCGTGGTGGTGCTCGCCTCGGAAGGACTGGAGTCCTATGCCCCTCGGGGTCCGGGCGCGCGGCAGTGGGAGGCTCCCTGGACGTCGCTGGGCGCGCCCTCGGATGCGGGACCCTGGATGGGGCACGTGGAAGCGGGACAGGTCGCGCTGACACCAGACGGAGACGTGGTTGCTCACGTGGCCTGGGGCCCTGTGCCGGACGCGGGCGCGGATGGCGGAGTGGCACCGCCGCTGGCGCCGGAGGGTGCGCGGTGGGTCTGGCTCGCGGGGCATGAGGATGCGGGTTCAGTGGTGCGCGCGGGGCCCGTGGAGCCCTGGCGCGGTGAGGCGCGGCTCGCGCTCGACGTGGAGGGCTCGGCCTATCGCTACACGGTGGATGGGCGACTGGAGCGCGCGGACTTCGACCTGGACGGTGGCACGGAAGTCATCATCTCCGCGCTCGGCGACGGGGGTGTGCCGGGCGGGCGCGCGTCGCTGGCGGTGGCGGGAGGGACGCTGCTGGTGGGCACTCAGGCCTTCGTGTCCACGGACGGCGGTACGCAGGTGGCGGTGGACTGGGACGCGGGCACGCGGACTTTGACTCCGCTGGCCGAGCCCGCGCTGCTCGCGGCGGAGGGGTCTCCCGGCTACCTGTTCGCCCAGTCCTGCGACCGCGCGGATGGCCTGCCGTGCACGCCCGAGGAGGAGCGCACGGTGCTTCGCGCGGTGGACTCGGCCACGGGACAGATGGCGTGGGAGGTGGACGCGCTGCCCTTCACCGCGCTGCCCGGCTCGCTGCACGACGCGACACTGATTCAGGGCGGCGCGGTGGGGGTGCTCTCGGACGCGACGCGCCCGGATGGGCGGCAGGTGTGGCTCCAGCTCTTCGCGCGAGGACAGAAGCTGCTGATGTGCCCGCTGCCGGGCCGCCCGACGGTGGTGGCGGGGGCGTCCTTCTTCGAGGACAAGCTGCTCGTCGTGCTGGAGCGCGACGGCGTGTGGAAGCTGGAGTCCTACGGCATGGGGCCCGGCATCCAGGTGGATGCGCGCGGCTGGCCCCAGCGACACGGGACGCCGGGAGCGACGCGGCGCGAGTCGCCGTGAATCACTCGGTCGTATTCGGGTCCACCCACAGGTCCTCGTAGCGGACCTGCGGCGGCGTCTGGTGCAGGCGAAGGCCCTGCACCGTGGAGGTGGCCGCCGCGTGCACGCGCTCGTGGTACAGCGGGATGAGCGGACAGTCGTCGCGGAAGAGGTGCTCGGCGCGCACGTAGAGCTGCTGCCGCAGGCCCGGGTCGATGGACACACGTGCCTCGGCGGTGATGCGGTCCAGCTCCGGGTTGCGATAGCCCAGCGGGTACACCGTCTGCGCGCTGGAGTGCAGCAGGAAGTAGAGGAACGTGTCCGGGTCCGGGAAGTCCGCCAGCCACAGCGTGCGGAAGGCCGGCACCTTTCCGTCGCGCAGCCGCGCCGAGTACTCCTCCGGCGCCATCTCCACGTGCTTGAGCTCCAGCAGGCCCGCCTGCAACAAGGGGCGGAAGAGCACCGCGTCCTCGGCGGCAGTGTCCCGGCCCGCGGGGTGGTGCAGGGTGAGCCGCAGCCGCCGCAGGCCCGCGTCGCGCAACAGCTGCTCGGCCAGCGCCACGTCGGGCGCGGGCAGGGGCCCCACCTCCGTGCCGCCGATGAGCTCCGGTGGGGTGAGCGTGCGCGCCACGCGGGCGCCCGGGTGGAACTGCTCCACCGCGCCGACGATGTCCATGCCCGCGCGCAGCGCGCGTCGCACGCGCACGTCGTCGTAGGGCGGCTCGCGCAGGTTGAGGGCCACGAAGGCGGTGGAGGGCGTGGTGCTGGCGAGCACCTGGAAGGACTCCAGGCCCGGCACCTCCACGTGTTCGGCGGAGAGGAAGGACACCAGGTCCGCGGCGCCCTCGCGCAGCCGCGCCACGGCCTCCTGTCGCGAGTTCACCAGTTGGAACTCCAGCCGGTCCAACAGCGGCGTGCCCGCGCGCCAGTAGGACGGGTTGCGCTCCATCACCACGCGCTCCGGCTCCAGGGACATGACGCGGAAGGGCCCGGTGCCCACCAGCCTGCCACTGGAGTCCACCCGCGCCACCGCCGTGGGCGTCAGCGCCATCAGGTGCAGGAAGAACGCCTTGGGCTCGCGCAGGCGGATTTCCAGCGTGGCGTCGTCGAGGGCTTCGATGCCCGACACCTCGCGCGCGAGGCCGGACGTGTACTCGGACGCGCCCTCCACGTCCTCCAGGAGGCTGCGGTCCGGTGAGCGCACCGCCGGGTCCAGCAGGCGCTCCAGGTGGCGCTTCACGTCGCTGGCCGTCAGGAGCGCGCCGTCGTGGAAGGTGACGCCCCGGCGCAGATAGAAGCGATAGCGGCGCGCGGAGGGGTCCGCGTCCCAACGCTCGGCGAGGTCCGGCTCCAGTCCGCCGTCCTCCAGGCGCAGGAGGCTGGAGAAGGCGCACGCGGTCAGCTCCGACAGCTGGTTCTCCACGCTGAACAGCGGGTCCACCGCCTGGCGGTTGCGCAGCGACGCCGCCTGATGCAGCACCACGCGGAGCATGCCGCCCGTGCGCGGCTGGGGCAGCCGGAAGCGGAAGACCTCCGTCTCCAGGCCCAGCGCCTCGTGGCTCAGTTGGTCCACCGTGCGCGTCAGCCCGTCGCCAATGCGGATGACCCGGCGCGCGTCCTCGCGCACCTGCGCCACTTCCTCGCGGATGGACGAGTCCGCCTTGGTGAGCACCACGTTGGCGGTGCGCAGCTCTTCAATCGCCGCGCTCAGGCGCACCACGGACTCCGACAAGTCGCGGCCCGTGCGCGCCTGGTCCTCCGCCTTCTGCGACGCGCCATGGCCCACGCGGGCCATCTCCTGCGTCTGCCGCACCAACTCGCGCGCGTGGCCGGACTGCTCAATGGCCATGCGCGTGACGTCTTCCACGCGGCGGGCCACGCGGCGGCTGGCCTCCACCACCGTGGCGCCCTGGGCCTCCAAGAGCTGCGTCTCCGTCACCGTGGCTTCCACGGCGCTGAAGGTGCGCCGGGTAATCGAGCGAATCTCCACCAGCGCCTCGGACGCGCGGTCTCCCAGGGCCACGCCCGCGGTGGCCTGCTCGCGGCCCTCGTGCACCAGCGCCACGGCCGTCAGCACCGCGTCGCGGACGCCGGACACCATGGCCGCGATTTCGCGCGTGGAGCGCGTGGTGCGCTCGGCCAGGTTGCGAATCTCGTTGGCCACCACGCCGAAGGGCCGGCCATGCACGCCGGCCTGCGCCGCGATGATGGCGGCGTTGAGCGCGAGCAGGTTCGTCTGGTCCGCGATTTCCTGGATGACGTCGACGATGCGGCCGATTTCGGCGGAGCGCGAGCCCAGCGTGCCCATCAGCTCCGCGGCCTTGCGGACCGTCTCCTCCACCCGGTACATGCCCTTGACGCTGTCGGCCACCAGCACTTCGCCGCGCTCGGCCGTCGCCGTCACCGCCAGGGCCAGCTGGTTCGTCTCGCTGGCGCGGCGGCGCACGGAGTCGATGCCGCCCTCGACGAGCGCCACGAAGTCCTCCGCCTCGCTCGCGAAGCGCGCCAGTTCGTCACCCGAGGAGGCGATGTTGGCCAGCCGCTCGCTCATCGCCTGCATCAGCGCGGTGGTGTGATTGGCGAAGTCGTTCACCTGCGACAGCGACTCCACCACCTGCTCCAGCCGCTCGGTCATCTCCAGGAGCGCGCCCGTGGTGTCGACGGCGAACACCTCCAACTGGTGCACCCGCTTGCCCACCACCTGGAGGCTGCCGCCCATGCCGCTGACGGAGTGCAGCGTGCGCTCCACCGCGCCGCCCTGCCGCCGCGCGGCCTCCAGCAGCATGCGGGCCTGCTCGCTCACGTCCGTGCTGGTGCGGTGCAGGTTCGCCGTCACCCGCTGCACCTGCGACAGGGCGCGGCGCAGGGACAGCACCAGGCGGCGCACATCCTCGTGCCCCTCGTACTTGTGCCCGCCCGTCGTGGTGAGGTCGCCCTCCGCCAGCCGGGCCATGACGCGTCGGCGCGCCAGCCGCCGCAGCGCCGCCCAGCGGAACCACGCCAGATACCCGCCCGTCAGGTACAGCGCGGGGGTGGCCAGGAGCAGCGCCAGCCAGGAGGAGGACTCCAGTTGCTGGCCGCTCAACTGAAGGACGCCCCCCAACACGAGCGCGGACAGCAGGCCGGCCGCCAGGCCGAACGCGAAGAGATACCGTTTGGCGCCCATGGACCGACCGAGGCTACCCCGCCTTCTCGCGCCGGTCCTCAAAACGCCGCAGACTGGGGAGCCCCGTGTCCGTCCTGCTCGCCCTCCTTGTCCTCGCTCTCCCAGTGAATCCCGTCAGTCCTGAAAGTGAGGGTGTCGGCGGTCCGCCTCGGAGGGAGGAGGCGCGCTTCGTCTTCTCCTGGCGCGGGGTGCCGGTGGGCACGGTGACGTTGACGCAGGCCGCCGGACGTTTCACGTATCTGAGCCGGCACCTGCACACGCGAGGACGTGAGCACGGGGAGCGTCGGCGCGAGGCGACGCTGGAGGTGGATGCCGCGGGTCGGCTCCCGGGCCGGGCCGTGGTTCCCCAGGCGCTGTGGCTGTGGAGGGGGCCTCCCGCGCCGGGCTGTGTGACGGGGCGCGAGGAGCTGTCTGGCCGCGAGGGCCCGCACTGCGTCACGGGGGGGAGGGCGCCGTGGGTGGAGGGCACGCTGCTCGGAACACCCTTCCGGGCGCGCTACGACGCGGGCGGACGCATGGACGTGCTGGAGGTGGGCGAGTCGCGCTTCACCGTGGCGGCGCCGGGTGAGCGGCTGCGCGCCCCGCCGGACTTCTTCGCGAAGGGGTTGCCGGTGGAAGGCGAGACGGGGGCGCTGGCCCTGGTGCCCCCGCTGGAGGTCCCCTCGACACTGGATGGCATGACGCCCTGGACGGTGGGGGCGGCGCGGGCCCTGTCGGCGAGGGTGCACGCCGCGTTTCCGGAGAAGGGGCCCGGCGCGGCGGACTGGAGCGAGGAC
>NZ_JABUMQ010000096.1:0-32099 GCF_013336645.1 Myxococcus sp. CA039A
CCTTGGGGAGCGGGGTTTGTCCGACGGGAGGGGATGGGGATGAGGGTCAGCCAGCTGACACTGGGATGGGGCCTTGCCTGCGCGCTGTGGGCGTTCAGCCCCGCATGGGCGGCGAGCACGACCTCGCCCGCCAAGAAGGAGGGCGACCAGGGGAGCGGCGACACCGTGCGGCACACCACGCGCCGCCCGAAACAATTCTCCCGGGAGTGGCACGTGAGCACCTCGGGCTCGGACACGGCGGCGGGGACGAAGCAGGCGCCGTTCCGCACCATCGGCCGCGCGCTGAGAGTCGTAAGTCCCGGTGAGGCCATCCGGGTCGCCTCCGGCGAGTACGCCGAGGGCCTGCTCATCGACAACGCGGTGAAGGCGGGCCGCGCGGATGCCCCCATCACCCTGGTGGGCGAAGGGCGACCGCGCATCGTCCCGACGCCGAAAGGCGGGACGCTGGTCCAGGTGCGCAAGCCCTACTGGATTGTCGAGGGCTTCGAAATCGACGTGCGCGGCCAGCCCCGCTTCGCCGTCCTCTTCGAGGGCAACACCACGGGCTCCGTGCTCACCGGCAACGACCTCCACCACGGCACCCTGGGCGCCGGCATCGCCACCTACGGCGGAGCCCGGGACGTGCTCATCGAGAACAACCACATCCACGACTTCCGCAAGCAACCCAAGGGCGACTCGCACGGCGTCGTCATCCAGGCCACGTCGCGCGGAATCACGGTGCGCGGCAACGACATCCACCACAACTCGGGGGACTCCGTGCAGTGCCTGCTGCCGGACAAGAAGGAAGACGCTCCGGCGAGCGACATCCTCATCGAGAACAACCTGCTCCACGACAACGACGAGAACGCCGTGGACATCAAGACGTGCCATCGCGTCGTCATTCGTGACAACACGATGTACGGCTTCCGCAAGTCCCCCACGTCCTCCGGAGAGGCCGTCGTCATCCACTACTCCGCGCGGGACGTGCGCGTGGAGGACAACACCATCCACGACGCGGGCCGGGGCATCTCCGTGGGGGGCTCGCGAATCGGCGACCAGCCCAGCCCCGTGGGCGTGGTGGTGAGCGGCAACGTCATCCGGGACATCACCCAGAGCGGCGGGAGCGACGGCACGGGCATCCGCGTGGAGAACTCGCGCGAGGTGCAGGTGGTGGACAACGCCATCTCCGGCACGCAGGGCTACGGGATGATGCTCGGCCTGGGCTCCAACGGCGCGCCCAGCGAGAACCTGACGGTGCGGGGCAACAGCATCCAGGGGCGCAGGCTGGTGCGCCTGGGGCAGCGGCAGCACCGGCCCGGCCTGAAGATGGACCGGAACCGGTACGGCTCCAACGGGACGTTCAAGGTGGACCCCCAGGAGGAGACGAACCTCACCGACTGGCGCAAGTCCTCCGGCGTGGACCAGCAGTCCACCCCGCTCCAGTGAGCCCCAGGTCCCCTTCCGCTCGACGAGCAGCGGAAGGGGCCTGCTTCACCGACGCTCAGGGCGTTTCGTCGGACGGCACGTCACCGGTGAGCACGCAGATGAGCGCGTCCGGGTCGCACTTCACGGGGAACAGCGGGTTGATGCCGGAGCCGCGCAGCCGGCCCACGGAGTAGTCCGCGTACGGGTCACACTTCGTCTCGTCCGGCGCGCCCTTCGTCGCACAGCCCACCACGGGCCAGATGCCCTTGGCCTGGTACGTCGCCGTGCAGCCGTTCTCCGTGTAGGTCAGGTCCGCCTTGAACTGCGTGCCCGGAATCCCAGGCGTGTTGTAGATGCGCAGGTTGGACCACTCGTAGCGGAAGCTCTGCGCGGGCAGCGTGGCCGTGGCGGGCACGTCCAGCCGCGTGGGGCTCAGCTGGGGCACGTCGCAGAAGTTGTCCGCGCCGGGCCCTTCGCTCGAGAACGGGCCCACCGAGAACGGCGTGTGCGAGGGGTCCGGGTCCGGCCGGTCCTCCTCGAAATCCGCCACCAGTTCGCCCAGCCGCTCGCTGCGCACCGCGACGGTGTCCCGCGCGTTGGGGTCCTGGCTGTAGTACTTCTGCAGGCCCAGCGGCTCCGGCTTGAGCTGTGCGCACTGCTGGTCCGGATTCTGTCCGGGCAACAGCGTGTACACGGTGGCGAACGAGCCGATGGAGCCGTCGCTCACCGCGCGCGCCACGACACACTGCGGCTCCGGGTCCTCGACGCCACAGCCCGCGAGCAGAACCAAAGCGGCGACGCCGGGTCCCCATCCCATCCAACGAGTCTTCATGGGTGATTGTCCTTTCATGGTGGGGGCCTAGAAGCTGAGCTTCGCGCCCAGACGGACGGAGCGCGGCGCCTGGTAGGCGGTGGGACGCTTGAAGTTGGGGTTGATGTCGGAAGTCGTGATGGGCAGGTTCGTCGCCGTGGAGATGACCTTGCAGCCCGGGTTGTTGGCCGTGAGGCACGCCGTCAAATCCTCCGGCTTGCCGCCCTGCTCAATCGCATAGACGCGGGTGAAGGTCAGCGTCTGGTCCACCGCGGTGTACTGCTGGAAGTTGAAGAGGTTGAACACATCCAGCGACAGGCTCAGCGTGTAGTCCTTGGCCAGCTTCTGGCTGACGCCCACGTGGGTGTCGAGGTTGTGGACCCAGGGCAGCCGGCCGGCGCTGCCGCGCGGCAGGATGAACGTCTCGGAGCCGCTGCGCCGGGGGTGCGCGCCCAGGTAGTTGAGCGGCGTGCCGGAGCGGCTGCGGTAGCCACCGCCAACATTGACGCTCGTCGTCCGCGTCACCTGGAACTCCCGCGCGCCGAACACCTTGATGGCGTGCGTGCGGTCACCGGGCAGCGGACCGTCACGGTTGGTGGTGAGCGACAGCAGGTCGAAGTCGCGCGTGAGGTTGGGCGACAACTGGCCCGTGTCCGCGCGGAACAGGCCGGAGTAGTTGCCGCGCAGCTGGGACCACGTGTAGCTGGCCTGGGCCAGCCAGCCGTCGGAGAACGCCTTCTGGTAGTACAGGTTCACCGCGTCGTACTTGCGCACCGCCTCCGGGAAGTCCGTCGAGTACCCCTTGCCAGGGTTGCCCAGGAAGAAGGTGTTGCCGTCGTCACGGCTCATGTCCTCGATGACGTCGTTGAGCTGGCGGCGGGTGTACGTCAGGCCGAAGCGGCCGAGCAGCACCTCGTACTCGCCGCCCACCATGATTTCGTCCGCGGACTGGGCGCGGATGTTCGGGTCCACCGGCACGCGGTCGCCACCCTGCGCGTCCCAGGCCTGGTTGGGGCTCTCGCTGTTGCCGATGAGCTGACGGTTGCGGCTGGCCACGCAGTCCGTCACCAGCGAGTTGCGGTCGTCGGGGCGGCACGGCGGCGAGTCATACGTGGCCGACAGCAGCTGCTGCTGCGGGAAGGACAGGTCCGCCATGTCCAGCGGCACGTTCTCGAAGAAGCGCGCGAAGTTGACGAACAGCTTGGAGCGCCCCTGCTGCGTGAAGTCGTAGACGGCGCCCACGCGGGGTGACCACTGGTTGGGAAGGTGCAGGCCCACCTTGTCGTCCAGGCCCCACAGCGTCTGCACGTCGTAGCGCAGGCCCGCGTTGAGCGTGACGGTGTCCATGATGGACCAGCTGTCCTGCACGAAGCCGCCCACCGTCATCGACGTGGACGTGCCTTCCTTGCTGGCCAGGAACACCGGCGAGTCCGGCCCATCCAGGTAGCCGTACTGGTTCAGCGTGTAGAAGCAGTCGCCCCCGGTGCACTCCTGCCAGGGCGTGCCGCCGGTGCGCGCGCGGTTGTTGTAGAAGCTCATCCGCTCCGCGTCGAAGCCCGCCTTGACGATGTGGTGGCCCAACGCCTGGAACAGGTACGTGCCCATCACCTTGCCCTGGACGCGGTCCAACTCCTGCTCGCTGATGGTGCCGGGGCCGCCCGTGGAATAGGCGGTGACAGGACAGTTGCGGCGCTGCTCGGCCTCCGTGGCGCCACAGACAGACGGGTCCATCAGCGACTCGAACTCGGTGATGGTGTGGGGGCCGGGGTTGCGCGTGCGGCGCCAGGCGATGTTCGGCCGGGAGGACAGGCCCGAGTCCGACAAGAGCCCGGAGCCATCCGACGGCAGCTGGCTGTCCGACTGGTGGTGCCAGCCGACCGTCGCATCGACGAGGAACTTCTTGTCGAAGAAGGACGAGGACTGCTTGGCGACGATGTCCATCACGCCGTTGGAGCGCCGGGTGGCGATGGAGTCGTAGGTGCCCTGGACGTAGGCCGTGCAGGACAGGCCCACGCAGACCTCCGGGTCACCGTCGTCGCTGAAGGCATACTTGCCGTCGCCGCCGGAGGAGCGCGGCGTGCCGAAGACGGAGAGCGACAGGTTGTGGTCCGGGTTGAAGAGGTACGTCAGCTTGCTCATGTACTGGATGCTGCGCTCGTCCGCGAAGCGGGTGGTGCGCGAGCCTTCAATCGGCGTCACCTGACCGAAGCCCGTCTCCGGGTCCCTGCGGCGCTGGCCCACCGTGGCGCAGCCGATCGCCGGGTCCACCTCCGTGCAGAAGTCCAGCGTGCTCAGCTGCCGGTCCACGCGGATGCGATTGAACGACGGCGCCACGCCCACGTAGAACCAGAGCTTGTCCTTGAGGATGGGGCCGCCCAAATCAAAGCCGAAGTCACCCTGGTTCCAGGGCTGACCCTGCGCGGAGATGACGGTGCCTTCCTGGCGGACCACCGTGCCGTTGCGCTGCAACGCACCGGGCGCCATGTTCGCGAACACCGAGCCGTGGAACTCGTTGGAGCCGGACTTGGTGACGACGTTGAGCACGCCACCCGTGGAGCGGCCGTACTCCGGCATGTAGCCACCGGTGATGACGTTGACCTCCTGGACGAACTCGACGGACAGCGGCGTGCCCAGCGTTCCCACGCTCGGGTCATTCACCGACAGGCCATCCACCACGTACTGGCTCTCCGGCGAGCTGCTCCCGCTGACGCTCACGCCGTAGCGGTCCTCCGTGGCGCCCGGGGCCAGCTCCGCCAGCGACTCGAAGGAGCGCGACGCGGAGCCCTTCGTGCCGGGGCGGATGACGGCCATGGTGCGCAGGAAGTCCGCGTCCACGCTCAGGCCCGTCGTGCTGGAGCCCACGTCCACCGTGGGCGCCGCGCTGATGGAAATCTCCTCGCCGAAGGCCGAGGGCAACAGCTGGATGTTGACCCGGATGGTGCGGTCCAACCGCAGGACGATGTCGGCGCGCACGAAGGGCTCGAAGCCCTCGCGCTCCACGCGCAGCGTGTACGTACCCGGCGGCAACTGGGCGAGCCGGTACTGGCCGCTCGTGTCCGAGACGACCACCCGCTCACCCTGCAGCTTCGGCGACGTCGCCGTCACGACTGCGTCCGCGAGCGAACGCTTGTCATCCGCGCTGGTGATGGTGCCGGTGATGACCGAGACGCCCTGCGCGAATGCCCCCGCGCCAAAGAGCAGGACCGCGAGACACAGCCCGCGAGCAAGACCTACACGTATGGACAAAGCTGACTCCCTCCCGTGATTCAGGGAGCACTCTGTCTCAAGACACGAGAAAGCAACAATCCCTAATTAAACAGTGCGGATTGGCGAGCCGCGCCATGCGCGCTAGGTGGCGCAGGCGGCGGTTGCCTGCTCCAGGGAGCGATCAAACGCCAGCCGCAGGAAGGCATCCAGCGGGGCGCGGCCCTTCTCCACGCGGCTGCGCAGCACTGCGCCCTCCCAGGCCCCGAGCATGAAGGTGGCGAGCATCTCAGGAGCGACGTCCTTGGCGACCTCTCCGGAGCCCTGCGCCTCGAGCAGCACTTCCTCCAGGCGCGAGGACCACTCGGCGAAGGAGGCCGCCACGCGCTCGCGGATGAGGGGGCTGTGGTCGGCCAGCTCCGCGGCGAAGTTCGCCAGCAGGCAGCCGCACTCGAACCTGCCCGCGACGAGCACCTCCACCTGCGCGGCGAAGTAGGCGCGCAGCCGTCGCAGCGGCGTGAGGGACGTGTCTCGCAGCAGGGACAGGTCCGCGCTGCTGGCGCGCATGTACTGGTCCACCACCGCCGCGCCCAGCGCTTCCTTGCTTTCGAAGTGGTTGTAGAAGGAGCCCTTCGGCACGCCGGCCGCGTCGGTGATGTCCTGCACGCCGCAGCCGTTGAACCCTTGAGTACGCAGGGTCTCCAGACCGGCGGCGAGCAGCTTGTCGCGAACGCTGGCTCTCGGCATCGCTCCCTTTTAGGGCCCGTGCCCCGGGCCGTCAAAACCCGCCTCGAATTCGATACAACCCCATGATTCTCCATGGCTTTTCTGTGAATATGACCAGTCGTCTTGAATCCACGGAGGTCGCTCGCTAGCCTGCCGACCGGGAGCGGAGCCCGGACTGGCGCGGTGCCGCCCCGTCACCTGCGAAGGAGTGGAGCGATGGGCAAGTCGAGCGTGTCGGACAGGATTCGGGTGGGCATCATCGGGGCGAGCCCGCAGTGGGGGTGGGCGACCTACGCGCATCTGCCCGCGCTGCAGTCCCTGCCGGGCTATCGCGTCACGGCGGTGAGCACCACGCGGCAGGTGAGCGCGGATGAGACGGCGCGCCGGTTCGACGTGCCGCATGCGTTCGCGAGCTTCGAGCCGCTGGTGGAGCATCCCGAGGTGGACCTCGTCGTCGTCTCGGTGCGCGCGGCCGAACATGCGCGGTTGGTGCGCGCCGCCATCGCCGCGAAGAAGAACGTGTTCTGCGAGTGGCCGCTGGGCGTTTCGGTGGAGGAGACGACGGAGCTGGCGGCGCTGGCGCAAGCGGCGGGGGTGCGCACCGTCATCGGGCTTCAGCGTCGGCTGGCGCCCGGCGCGCGTTATCTGAGGGATTTGCTCCAGGAGGGCTACGTGGGGCAGGTGCGCTCCGCGACGCTCCAGGTGTCCACGGCCATGCTCGGGCACACGCGGCCCAAGGCGTATGACTACACGGCGGACGCCACCAAGGGGGCCAACGCGCTGGCCACCATCACCGCGCACTTCCTCGACACGGTGCTGGCGGCGGTGGGGGATTTCCAGAGCGTGGCCGCGCTCGTCACGCGCCAGTTCGAGCACACCACGCTGGCGGAGACGGGCGAGGTCATCCCCGTCACCGCGCCGGACCAGGTGCTCATCACCGGCACGCTGAAGAGCGGCGCGGTGCTGTCCGCCCATGTCGAGGCCGGCAAGCGCAATGGCGGCGGCATCGGCTGCACCATCACCGGCACCGAGGGGGACCTGTACCTGTCGCAGGACCTCACCGTGTCCGGAGCGCGAGGCGACAACCAGCCGCTCCAGTTGCTGCCGACGCCGGAGAAGTACCTCCTGAGCGCCAAGGGCGCGCTGACCGACGACGCGCACCAGACGGCGCAGCTCTACGCGGCGTTCGCGAAGGACGTCGCGGAGGGCACGTCGCTCGCTCCCGACTTCCAGCACGCGCTGAAGCTGCACCGTTTGCTGAACACGTTCGCGGAGTCGTCCGCGTCGGGACAATGGCGGACGCTGTAGCGGAGTCTTCCGCGCGTCAGCAGCGGGGATGCCGGTGGCGCCCTCCTCGTCGGGACAGCGGCGGACGCTGTAGCGGAGGCCTCCGCGTCTGGTCACCAAGGTAGGTGGCGGGTGGGCATGGCGTCCTTCTGTGTGCTCGCCGGGCGGGAGACCGATGGGGGCAGGTGGCACAGGCTCGCGCTGGTCTATGCTGCGCGCCGCGTGGACGCTCCCCTGCCCTCCCGACGACGCTACCTGGTGGCCGCCGTGCTCTTCGCCAGCATGAGCATGCTGGCGGCACTGGCGGCGTTGCACGTGCAGGGCCTGCTACCCGCCTCCGTGCCTTCCGCCGACGAGCCCTTCCACTACCAGGGCTTCGAGAAGGTGCTGCGACACGTCCAGCCGGACGGCGATGTGGACTTCTCCTCCGTGGGGCGCGAGCGCGCGGAGCTGGACCTCTTCGTCGCGTCGCTCGCCTCGTTCTCTCCGCACAATCGGCCAGATGTCTTCCCGACGTCGGAGGACGCGCTCGCCTTCTGGCTCAACACCTACCACGCGCTCGTGCTCCAGCAGGTGGTGGATGGGTATCCCTATCTGGAGAGCGTGGAGCAGCCCTGGCCAGGGCGCTTCTTCTGGGCCCGCTCATGGCCCGTGGGCGGCCGGCGGATGACGCTGTGGTCGCTGCGCCATCGCGTCCTCTCCGGGGAGTTCGCCGACCCGCGCGTCCACCTCGCGCTCTTCCACGCCACCCGGGGCGGCCCGCGCATGGACAGCTCCCACTTCCAACCCGAGTACCTCGACGCGCAGCTCAACGAGGCCAGCCGCCGCTTCGTCGGCGACAAGCGCCACGTGCGCCTCGACAGGGACACCGTGCACCTGGCGCGCCTGTTCGAGACGTACCGCGAAGACTTCCTCGCCGCCCTGCCCGAGGGACGCCGGGGCAACGTGCTCCAGTTCGTCTGGGCCTTCCTTCCCGACACCTGCGAGGAGCGTCCCGGCTGCGACACCCGCGCGGACCTGGACCACGCCTGCGGACCCAAGCTGGACCGCTGCCACATCGTCTTCGAGGCCGAGGACACCTCGCTCCCGGACGCCGCCGCGCGCCCCTCGCGCACGGAGCGCTGAAGCACCTCACGCCGGCAGACGCTCGTGAGTCCCCGGAGGCGGCGTGTGCTCCTCGTCCTCTCGCGAGCGGGGGCGGGAGCGGGAGCGCTCCACCGGACCGCCGTCCTTGCGTCCGCGCAGCCACTTCTCCAAGCCCACCGCGGGCACCACCACCGCGCCCACCAGTACGGACAGGCCAATGGCCTCCAGCGACAGCGGCGCGGTGCCGAAGATGCGCCGCATGAAGGGCACGTACATGAAGGCGAGCTGCAAGAGCACCAGCGCCCCAATCCCCATGAACACGGAGGGGTTGCTGAACAGGCCCACCTTGCGCAGCGAGCCGGTGAGCGTGCGGCACATCACCATGTAGAAAATCTGGAAGCTGATGACGGTATTCACAGCCATCGTCTGCGCCTCGGCCAGCGCCCGCGCGTGCCCCACGTCCGGCACCTCGTGCGAGTACTCCCAGAGGAACAGGCCGATGGCGCCCGCCGCCATCAGCAGGGCGACGAGGCCCGTGCGCATCACGATGAAGTGACTGAGCACCGGAGCGTCCGGATTGCGCGGCCTGCGCCGCATGACGTCCGACTCACGCGCCTCGAACGCCAGCGGCAGCGCGAGCGACACCGTGGCCACCAGGTTTATCCAGAGCAACTGCGTGGGCAGCATCGCCATCAATGGCACCGGCCCCCCTCCGAAGTCCTGGATGGGAAAGAAGGCCACGCCACACAGGAGGATGAGCGCGAGCCCCAGGTTGGTGGGCAACACGAAGGCCAGCGACTTGATGAGGTTGTCGTAGACGCGCCGTCCCTCCTCCACCGCCGCCGCGATGGAGGCGAAGTTGTCGTCCGTGAGGACGATGTCCGCCGCTTCCTTGGACACCGCCGTGCCGGTGATTCCCATGGCCACGCCGATGTTCGCCTGCTTGAGCGCGGGCGCGTCATTGACGCCGTCCCCCGTCATCGCCACCACGTGCCGCCGCTGCTGGAGCGCGCGCACCAGCCGCAGCTTGTGCTCCGGCGCCACCCGCGCGAAGACATTGGTGCGCTCGGCCACGTCCGCCAGCGCCTCATCGTCCAGCGCTCCCAACCTCGCGCCCGCGACACCGGGCGTCCCTGGCTCGTGCAGCCCGAGCCGCGCGCCAATGGCCTCCGCCGTCGCGAGATGGTCGCCCGTAATCATCTTCACGACGATGCCCGCCTCGTGGCACGCCCTCACCGCCTCGATGGCCTCCTCGCGAGGCGGGTCCATCATCCCCTCCAGTCCCAGCAGCTCCAGGCCCCCCTCCGCGTCCTCCAGTGCCAGGGTGTCTCGCGTCTCCGCCAGCTCGCGCGAGGCCACGGCCAGCACGCGCATCCCCCGCCGCGCCAGTCGCTCCACCTCCTCCAGCACGGCCTCGTTCGACGCGGCGCCGTCCGGCGCGCACCGTGCCAGCACGACTTCGGGCGCGCCCTTGAGGAGCAGCACGCGGCCTCCTCGCGCGTCCTCATGCAGGGTGGCCATGAACTGGCTCTCGGACTCGAACGGGATGGCGTCCAGCCGGTGGAAGCGGGCGCGGGCTTCGTCCACGCCGAGGCCCGCCTTCTCCGCCGCCACCACCAGCGCGCCCTCGGTGGGGTCACCCGTCATCCGCCAATCACCGCCCTGCCCGTGCAGCGCGGCGTCGTTGCACAGCGCGCCCGCGAGCAGCAGCTCCCGCACGTCCTCGGGCACCAGCAGGGCGCTGAGCGGCGGGCCATCCCTGCGCAGCTCTCCCCGAGGCGCATAGCCCACCCCGGTGACGGTGTAGCGCCCCGTCGGTGTCCACAGCGCCTGCACCGTCATCTCGTTGCGCGTGAGCGTGCCCGTCTTGTCCGAACAGATGACGGTGGTGCTGCCCAGCGTCTCCACCGCTGGCAGCTTGCGGATGACGGCGCGACGGGCCGCCATGCGTTGCACGCCGATGGCCAGGGCGATGGTGACGATGGCGGGCAGGCCCTCCGGAATCGCCGCCACCGCCAGGGTAATCGCCACGACGACGGCCTCGCTGAGGTCATAGCCGCGCCACAGGCCCACCCCGAGCAGGAGCACGGACACGACGAGGATGGCCCCGGTGATGACCTTGGCGATGGTCGCGAGCGCCTTCGTCAACGGCGTCTGGAGGTCCGTCGCCCCTCGGAGCATCTCCGAGATTCGGCCCAGCTCCGTGGCACCGCCCGTGGCCACCACCACCGCCCTGGCCGCGCCGGACGTCACCAGCGTGCCGCCGAAGACGACGCTCGTCCGGTCGCCCAGCTCCGCGTCCTCCTCGACGGGCAGGGGCTGCTTCGACGCGGGGACGGACTCGCCGGTGAGCGCGGCCTCCTCGATTTGGAGGTTGCGTGAGGACACCAGCCGCATGTCCGCGGGCACCTTGTCTCCAGAGGCAATCTCCACCACGTCGCCAGGCACCAGCTCCGCCGCGGGCACCGCGCGCTTGTCGCCGGCGCGCACCACGGTGGCGTTCTCCGGCACCATCCGGCTCAGCGCCTCGATGGCCTTGCCCGCACGGAACTCCTGCACGAAGCCGATGACGGTGTTGAGCACCACCACCGCCGCCACCACCAGCCCGTCCGTCACCTTCCCCATCACCACCGCGAGCACCGCCGAGACGATGAGCACCCAGATGAACGGGCTGTTCACCTGACGCCAGAGCAGCCTCAGCGGCCCTTCACCCTTCTGGCGCTCCAGCACGTTGGGCCCGTGGCGCATCAACCGCTCTCGCGCCTGCTCGTCCGTCAGGCCCTCGGCGCCACTCTCCAACTGCTCGAACACGCGCTCGGGGGGAAGGGCATGCCAGGGCACGGCTCCGCGAGAAGACGCACGGCCATCCTCTCCAGAGGCGGCGGGTGGCGGCTCGTGCATGGGACTCCCCCTGCCAGGCATCGGCTGTGATGGGAGGCGTCACCTCCACCTCACCCGGGAAAGCTATGTCCGCCGCTTCCGCGCGCTTCACGCCCGCCCTCGCAGGGAGCAGGCGTCGCGTCGGGCCCGTGACAAATCCGTTGCCATTCACGCATTTTCCAAGTAATCGAGAATTCTCAGTTTTAACAACCTATCGACTTTCTCCTGATGACCTTCAGAAAGCCTGGTTGGGCCCTGGTGGGCGCGGTGCTGGTGGGGGCGGCTGTCGCCCTGCTGCTCTCCCGAGGGGCACCTCCCTCCGTCGAGGACAGCGCGCGCTCCGATTCCGCAGCGAGGCCGCCCTCCGCGAGCGGCGTGCTGGTCGGCACGTCTTCAGGGACGCCGTCTCCCAACGAGCCGAAGCTGGCGGTTGAACAGCTTCCCATGCCGGGGTGCTGGGACGGCCTGAGAGAGCTCGACAAGACGGCCACGCTGGACTCGCTGCGCGAGGCGCTGGGTGTCGCGGTGGGCAAGCGGGACAACCTGCTGGCGACGTACCTCCAGGAGCGCCTGACGGAGCTGGTGGGCCAGGACGCGGGACGCGGGCTCCAGGTGGTCGAGTGGGCGAAGCAAGCCAGTCCTCCCGAGCTGGGGCTCTACCTGGACGCGCTCAAGGCGGCCCCGGCCGTCCACGACGCGAAGGTGTCGGAGGCGCTGCTGAAGCTGGGTGAGGACCGGAGCATGCCGCTCCAGAACCGCTCGGCGGCGCTGGACGCGTTGGAGACCCAGCGACGCCTGTCCCCCAGCGATTTGGCGCGACTGAAGGCCGTGGCGCTGGACGAGACGGCGGACTCCACGGCCTGGGTGGCCACGCGCACCCTGGGCCGGGTGATGAAGGAGGACTTCGAGCGCACCGGCACCCATGCCCCGTACTGGAAGGAGCTGCTCTCCATCGCCGGCAAGTCGGACGACATGGCGGTGCGGCTGCTCGCGCTGGAGATGCCGTCGTATTCCAATCCGCTCATCGGCTCGGAGTCGTTCGACGAGCTCCAGCGCATCCTCACCACGGACCGAGAGCGCGACGTGCGGGAGATGGCGGCCTTCCGGCTCGGCGTCACCCGCGAACCGGAGGAGGCCCTGAAAATCTACGAGGCGGCCTTCGAGAAGGAGCACGACGTCTGCGTGCGCTGGGCCATCTTCCGCTTCGCCGTGCGCGCCGCCGGAGAGAAGGCGCTGCCGCTGCTGGCGAGGCTCGCCGCGAAGGACCCGCGCTTCCAGCGCGACTACGCGGAGTTCAAGCAGCTCTACGCCTCCGGCACGGTGGACTTCGCCCGCATCTGGCTGGGCAAGGGCGAGCACCACGCGTGCCTCGTCGAGGAAGGAGCGCCGCACTGATGGACGCCCTCGTGAGGAAGCACCTGGGGCGCGCGCTGCTGCTGTCGGCCCTGGCATTCGGGGGGATGTCCGCGAGCGCGGCCCAGCCCCTGCTGACGCCGTCCACCTGCACGGTGGAGACGATGCTGGTGGACGTGCGCGCCGCGCTGAAGGGCGGCTCGCCGGCGCTGCGGCGCTACGTGAAGCTGCGGCTGCGAGAGGCGGCGCTGGCCCTGCCCGTCGCCGAGCTGCAGGCCGCGCTGGAGCGGGAGCGCGAGCCGGAGGTGCTGGAGGCCCTGGGCGCGGCGCTGGCCACCAAGGCGAGCCACGCCGAGTCACCCACGCTGGTGCAGCCGCTATTGGCCCGGGCCGCCGGAGACGCGGACCCGGCCGCACGCGCGGCGGCCGTGCGCGCACTGAGGGCCACGCCCTCCGTGGAGTTCATGGCGAAGAACGGCGGCGTGGTGACATACGAGCAGCTCGCGAGGGATTCATCCCCCGAGGTGCGCCAGGCCGTGGCCGACAACCTGCGGGAGGAGAGCGCGCAGGTGTACTCCGGCCATGACCGCGCGGTGTCGGAGACGGCGGTGTCGGTGGCGGCGGCGACGGAGGACCCGGCGGTGGCGGCGAAGCTCTTGGGCGAGGTCTCCATGGAGGCCGTGGGCCACGACGCGGTGGAGAGCGTCACGCGGCAGCTCGAGGCGGAGGACCCGGGCCTGCGCGCGGCGGCGGCCACGGCGCTGGGAGGCGTGCCAGGGGCGGAGGCGGATGGGGCGCGGCGCTCGCTGGTGGAGACCTTCCGACGTGACGCGAATCCCGCGGTGCGCAAGGCGGCGCTCGAGGGAATCGCCCGGCTGGGTCAGGCCTCCGCGCGGCCCCTCCTGGAGTCGCTGCGGGGCGTGGACGCGAGCATGGACTTGGAAATCGACGCGTGGCTGTCCGCGCTGAAGCTCAACCTCCAGGAGTGGCACCTGCTGCTGCGTGAAAAGCAGCGGCTGCGGAGGTGACCCCTGCATCACCGCCGTAGGCAGTGCCACAGCGAAACAACCCAGAGGAGGTTTCCATGAAGGGAATGAAGTGGATGTTGGCCACGGTGGTGCTCACCGTGACGGGATGGGCCACCAGCGCGCTGTCCGCGACGGCGGTGGGCCCCATCTGTGACACGGCCGCTCGCGTGGGCTCCACGACGTACTACTCGTGCTCGGGCAGCAGCCACAACGCGCTCGACATGAGCAATGGCACGTGCAGCGAGTGGAACCACCGGGGGATGATCAACGTCAGCCGCTACTACGCCTACTACGGCGGCTGTGCGAACAACTGCAGCGGAGGCACCACCTGTAACGGCGGCGCGGGCAACTACTACGTCGTCACCGGCGCCACCGGCTGGGACTTCCGTCAGCTCCACCTGAACTCCAACGTGTCGTCCGGCTCCAAGACGTGTGACCGCTGTGCGCTGGGCCTCGTGGGCTCCACGGGCAACTCCACCGGCGCGCACGTACACGCGGACAATCGTCAGTACGGCACCCGCAAGACGGCCTGGTACACCAGCGTCGGCACCACTTGCGGCTCCAGCGCGTACTGCAGCAATCGCGTGGGTACGCCCACGCTGTAGTCGCGGTCGCCACACCCCGCGCCCCGCTCCGGTTACCCTATGGCCGGAACGGGGCGTCCCTATTTTCAGGCGTCGGTGTGTCGCGCCGCTTCGGCCGCGGCCTGGCGCAACAGCTCCCCCGTCGCCGCGTCCGCAGGGAAGAACGACTCAATCGCCAGCTCCGCCAGGGTGATGTCCACCGGCGTGCCGAACACCGTCGTCGTGCCGATGAAGGACATGATGCCTCGCGGCGTCTGGATGCGCAGTGGCACCACCACGCCCGCGAAGTCCGGCTCCGCGAACGCGCTTGGAGCCCCCATCGCTCGCAGCTCCTCGAGCAGCGCCGCCAGCGTCACGTCCGCCGTGCTCGACACCTGCCGCTGCAGCCGCGTCAGCACGTGCGCGCGCCACTGCTCCAGGTTGAGGATGCGCCGGCCCAGGCCCTCCGGGTGCAGGCTCAGCCGCAGCACGTTGATGGGAGGCTGGAGCAGCTCCATGGGCACGCCCTCCAGGAGCACCCCGATGGCACGGTTGGCCGTGACCAGTTGCCAGTGCCGGTCCACCGCGAGCGCGGGATAGGGCTCGTGCCCGGAGAGCACCAGCTCCACCGCCTCGCGCGCCGCGCCCATCCGGGGCCCATCCAGCTCGTTCTCCGAATAGACAGGCGCGAAGCCCGCGGCCACCAGCAGCGCGTTGCGCTCGCGCAGGGGCACCTCCAGCTCCTCGGCCAGATGCAGCAACATGTCCCGGCTCGGCGTGGAGCGCCCCGTCTCCAGGAAGCTCACGTGCCGTGCCGACACATCCGCGCGGCACGCCAAATCCAGCTGACTCAAGCTGCGGCGCTGGCGCCACTCCCGCAGCAACTCACCCACCGGACGGCTCGGCATCATCATGCCCCTGACACTAGGAACCCGGGGGAAGCGCTCCAATTACCTCCCACGTAATCGACTTCAAATCCCCCGGCGCGCAATTTGTGTCTCACACGGCGGCCGGATTCACCGGCGCCGCTCTCCAAGGACACACCCATGAGCGCCATTCCCGCTTCCCGCACCCTGCTGGGCCACATCCTGCTCGCCGATGGTCTCATCAGCGGCGCCACCGGGGCCCTGATGTTCTTCGCCGCGGGGCCCTTGAGCGACTTGCTGGGCCTTCATGTCACGCTGCTGCGCTCGGCGGGCTTCAGCCTGCTGCCCTTCGCCGCGCTGCTCGTCTTCCTCGCCATGCGCCCGCTCGTGCCCCGAGCGCTCGTCTGGGCCATCATCGTCGCCAACGTGCTGTGGACGGTGGACAGCTTCGTCCTGCTCGCCTCGGGCTGGGTGCAGCCCACCGTCTGGGGTCAGGCCTTCACCCTGGTGCAGGCCCTCGCCGTGGCGGGCTTCACCTGCCTGGAGCTGATGGCCGTCAAGCAGGCCCGCGTGGTGCACGCCTGAGCCGCCTCACACTCCCGCGCCTGGAAGCGGCGCGGCGCTCGACGACTCAGAGCGCCTTGCGGACCGCTTCCAGCGCGGCGTCGTAGTCCGGCTCGTGCATCATCTCAGGGACGACCTCACGGAAGACGACCTTGCCGTCCCGGCCCACCACGAAGGTGCTGCGCGCCAGGAGGCCCAGCTCCTTCATGTACAGGCCGTACTTCCGCGCGAACTCGCGGTTCTTGTAGTCCGACAGCACCGCGACGTTGTTGATGCCTTCGGCCGCGCTGAAGCGGTTGAGCGCGAAGGGCAGATCCAGGCTCAGGTACCAGACCTTCACGTCCGGCCCCATGTCCGTCGCCTGCTTGTTGAACATGCGCAGCTGGATGGCGCAGACCTTGGTGTCCACGCTGGGCGCCACGCTCAGCACCACGACCTGACCCTTGAGCTCCGACAGCTGGTGGGACTCGAAGAACCCCTTGAAGACGGTGAAGTCAGGCGCGACGTCGCCCACCTGCACCTGTCCGTCCCCCTCCAGCGTCACCGGCTGTCCCCGGTAGGTGACCTGGTTCTTGAACTCGGCCATGAATCCCCACTCCTCTCATCACGCGGCCAGCAACGCCGCACCAATGAGGCCGCTGTCGTCACCGAGCTCCGCGTCGGCGATGAGCAGCCCCTCGCGGGACGTCTGGGACGCCCACGCCCGCACACCATCCAGCACCCGGCGCCGCATGCCGGGACAGTGGTTCAACACCCCACCGCCCAGGATGAGTCGCGCCGGATTCAACACCGTCACCTGGTTGGCCACCGCCAGCGCCAGGAACCGCGCGGCCCGCTCATACACCTCCCGAGCCGCCGCGTCGCCTGCTTCCGCCGCCTGCTCCAGCGTCACCGGCGTGAGCTTCGTGGCGTCATTCCCCACCAGCTCCGCCAGTGCGGGCGAGCTCCCGGCCGCCAGCAGCTCCCGCGCCTGCGCGATGAGGTTGTGTCCGCCGGCATACGCCTCCAGGCACCCCTGCTCACCACAGCCGCAGCGCCGGCCATCCGGCACCACCTTGATGTGGCCCAGCTCTCCCGCCACGCCGCCCGCGCCATCCAGCAACTGTCCGCCCGCGATGATGGCGCTGCCCACGCCCGAGCCCACGAAGACCACCAACAAATCCTGGGCGCCGCGCCCCGCGCCCGCGTGCAGCTCACCCCAGGCGGCGGCGGACAGGTCGTTCACCACCTTCACCTTCTGCCCCAGCCGGTCCGTGAGCAACTGGCCCAGCGGCACGTTGCGCCAGCCCAGGTTGGGGGCGACCGACAGCACGCCGGAGTCCTTGTGAATCTGCGCGGCCGCGCCCACGCCACAGCCGCCCACCACGACGCCCGCGGACTTCACCGCCGCGGACGCCGCCTGGGCGATGGTCTCCACCACCCCGGTGGGGCTGCGCTCGTCGAGGGCCACCTTCGCCGACGCGAGCATCTTTCCCGCCGCGTCCACCACGGCGGCGCGGGCGAACGTCCCACCCAGGTCGATTCCTAGCGTCGCCATGGCGGTGTCCTTTCTCAACCCTTCACGCGCTCGAACAGCTCGGTGACCAGCGCTTCGACTTCCTTCTTCCGCGCGTCGTCCTTCAGCGCACCCTCGGGCGTGAAGGCCTCCATCGCCCGCGCCAGGTGCACCTGGGTGGGCAGCACCAGCGCGCCCACCGAAGACATCACCTGCCGCAGGTGCGGCTGCATGCGCGACGTGCCGAAGTTGCCGGGGCTCGCGCCCATGAGCGCCGCCCACTTGCCCTGGAACAACCGGCCCGGCGCACGCGACGCCCAGTCGATGGCGTTCTTCAGGCCGCCGGGAATGGACGAGTTGTACTCGGGGCTCGAGATGAGGAAGCCCTGGGCCCTGGCCACCCGCTCGCGCAGCGCGACGACGGGCGCCGGCAGGCCCTGGGCCTCCACGTCGCCGTCATAGAGCGGGACGCCGAGCGACTTGAGGTCCACGACGTCGACCTCGGCCCCCAGCGCGCGGGCCTTCTGGACGCCCACCGCCAGGAGCAGTTGGTTGAAACTGCCGCTCCGGAGACTTCCGCTGATGGCGAGGATGCGAGGCGACGACATGCTCACCCGCCCACTTCCTTCTGCACACGGGCCACCGTGCCCTCGATGAGCGCCTGGATTTCCTTGAGGCGCTCGGCCGTGTTGGCCTCGAAGCGAAGGACGAGGATGGGCTGCGTGTTGGAGGCGCGGATGAGGCCCCAGCCGTCGGGGAACGTCACGCGCACGCCGTCCACGTCGATGATGTCGTGGCCCGCCGCGCGCAGCGTCTCCGTGGCGCGCTTGACCATCTCGAACTTCTTCTCTTCCTTCGTCTCGAAGCGCAGCTCGGGGCTGGCGTACGTCTTGGGCACGTCGGCGAGCAGCTCGGACAGCTTCTGCTTCTCGTGGGTGAGGATTTCCAGCAGGCGCGCGGACGAGTACACCGCGTCGTCGAAGCCGAAGTAGCGGTTCTTGAAGAAGATGTGGCCGCTCATCTCCCCGGCCAGCTCCGCGTGCTCCTCCTTCATCTTCGCCTTGATGAGGGAGTGGCCCGCCTTCCACATGATGGGCCTGCCGCCGCGCTTCGCGATGTCGTCGTACAGCGTGTAGCTGCACTTCACCTCGCCGACGATGGCCGCGCCCGGGCTGTCCTTCAGCACGTAGCGGCTGAAGAGGACCATGATCTGGTCTCCCCAGAGGATGTTGCCCTGGTCGTCGATGACGCCGATGCGGTCGCTGTCGCCGTCGTAGGCGATGCCCACCTCCGCCTTTTCGCGCTTCACCGCGGCGATGAGGTCCTGGAGGTTCTCCACCACCGTCGGGTCCGGGTGGTGGTTGGGGAACGTCGCGTCCATCTCGCAGAACAGGGGCACCACCTCGAAGCCCATGCTCTCGAACAGCGGGACGGCGATGGCGCCGCCGGTGCCGTTGCCCGCGTCGATGACGATCTTCATCCCCTTGCGGCCCACCTTCACCGTCTGCTTCACGAAGTGGTTGTAGGGGGTGATGATGTCGAACGGGGTGACGGTGCCGGGCGTGGCGGAGACCTCGAAGTCAGCGGCCTCGATGAGCTTTCGCAGCGCCTGGATTTCGTGGCTGTGGAAGGTCGTCTTCCCCGCGCCAATCTTGAAGCCGTTGTACTCCGGCGGGTTGTGGCTGCCGGTAATCATGGCCAGGCCATCCACCGGCAGGGTGTTGGCGGCGAAGTAGACCAGCGGCGTGGGCACGACGCCCACGTCGAAGACGTTGAGGCCCGTGGACGTCAGGCCGGCACAGAGCGAGTCGCGGAAGCGGGTGGACGACTCGCGGCAGTCGCGGCCCACGGCGATGAAGCGGCCGCCCTTGCGTCGGATGATGGTGCCCAGGCCCTTGCCCAGCAGTTCCACCACCTCGGCGGTGAGGTCCTTGTCCACCAGACCCCGGATGTCGTACTCGCGGAAGATATGCGCGTTCATGAAGGTGTCCCCGCCCTCGGAAGACCGGAGGGCATGACGGAGGGCGGCGGACTCTACACGAGCCCCGACCTTCCCGGCACCCGCCGAGACGGGGGCGCAACCTGCTGAACGGAGGCCCCTCGGGGGCCCTTCAAGTCCCTGGGGTGCCAATCAACCCCTGGATGTGCCCGCCTGTCGGGCGGGCGGCGGTACACGCCGGGTCTCCACGCCCGCTGGAAGGTCTCCCGGAAGACACGGCCCTCAGTGCGTGAGGGCCTCCACGCCAGGGGCCTCGACGGCCGGGAGGACCGCCAGACGCACCCGTCCGCGCAGCTCCTGGTAGTGCCGCAGCCAGGAGGCGTTGAGGGGGTCCAACGAGAGGGCCTCCGCATAGCGCTCCAGCGCGGCGTCCAGCAAACCCCGCGCCTCCAGCGCGTGCCCCTGGGTGAAGAGCGCCCGGGCCCGGGTCTCCGCCAGGGGACGCGCCGCGAGGAAGGCCTTGCGCAGCACGTCCGCCTGAGGCTCCGACAGGCCCGCGGCGAGGCAGCGCGCCACTCCCGCGAGGTTGCCGCGCGTGGCGTCGAAGCCCGCGCGTGACACGGGCTCGCCCAGCACGCGTCCCGCGGCCTCCACCCGGCGCAGGAGCGACTCCAGGGCCTGACGTTGCCCCAGTGGAAGCGCGCGCTGACGGAACAGGTTCAGCCGGCGCAGCGCGGCGCTCGCGCGACGACGCACCTGCTCGAAGTCCTCGTGAGGCAGCGCGCCCAGGAGGGCGTAGGGGTCCCTGGCCACGACGGCCGCGCGCGACAGGAGCCGCCCCAGCTCCGCGTCCGGCACGGGCTCCGCGTCCAGCTCCCCCGGCGTCACGCCCACGCCCAGCGCGCGGCCCAGCAGCGCCCGCGCCGCCTCGCCCGCGAACTGGACATAGAGGCCCGAGGCCCCGCCCCACGCCCGCGCTTCTTCACTCGTGACATGGCGGACCACGTCGCAGTCACACGCCACCTTGCGGCCCCCCAGTGACAGCTCCACGGGGAGCTGCGAGGCCAATTCCGGCAGCGGGCCCGCCCAGGTGGCGAAGAAGCCATCCACCGTCACATCGCCCACGCGCACGGGCACCAGCTCCGTGTCCGTCGCCAGCCCCAGCCGGACGCCCAGCCCGCGCGGCGACTCCATGCGCGGCGGGTTGACCTCGGTCGGCGTGGCGTTCCCATGCGCCGCGTCTCGCAGCGCCAGGTGCAGCGGCGTGGCGCCGTCCTCGGGGAGGATGTGCCCGAAGATGGAGACGCCGCCCTTCGACGTGCGCGTGCGCGTCGACGAAGAGGGCTCCAGTCGCCCGATGCCCTGGCTCTCCAGCAGCGCCTCGCGGAAGGCCCTCGCGTTCGGGAAGCGCTCCCCGGGGCGCTGGGCCAGCGCGCGCAGCAGCACCGTGGAGAGCGCGGGAGGAACCCGCGGGTTGAGCACGTGCGGCTCGGTGGGCGACAGGCCTCCCACGCGGCCGAAGCCGAAGGGCAGCCGTCCCGTGGCGAGCAGGTAGCCCACCACGCCCAGCGCATACAGGTCCGTGCGCCCGTCCACCGCGTCCCCCGCCCACTGCTCGGGCGCGAGGAAGGCGGGTGAGCCCACCACCATGCCGCACGCGCGCTCCTCCGGAGAGAGGCTGGCGGAGAGCACCGCCTGCGTGCCGAAGTCGAGCACCTTCACCTGCCGCTCACCGCGCGAGTCCCACGTCAGGATGAGGCTGTCCGCGGACAGGTCCCCGTGCACCAGCCCTCGCGAGTGCGCGGCCTCGAGCGCGCACAGCGCCTGGGCCAGGAGCAGCACCACCTCCGCCGAGGCCAGCGGCATGGGCAGGCGCGAGAAGGGCTCACCCTCCGCGTACTCCATGAGGAGGCACGGCAGTCCCTCGGGGCCCCGGCGCACATCCAGCACGCGGGCCACGTGGCGGTGCTTCAGTCCGCGCAGCGCCCGGGCCTCCGCCTGGAAGCGCGCGAGCACCGCGGGCTGGGCGGCCAGGTGCCGATGCAGCACCTTCACCGCGAAGCGATGGCCCGTGGGCTGGTGCTCGGCCAGGTACACCGTGCCCAGCGCTCCGGCCCCCAGCGGCTGGCGCAGCACGAGCGGACCGTGACGCTGCCCTTCCAGCGACGGCGCCTGGGGACAGCCCGTACCCACCGGATGCTCCACCGCGCAGTGCCTGCATGCCATGTTCGCCACCGCCCCTGCCGCCCCTGGATGGGGCGGGCGGCGGTGGCACTGCAACCCCCGTGCACCCCCCGCTTCGTCACCGACTGGACAGGACAACCTCCCGACGGGACGAGAACCCGGGGAAACCCGTTACCCACGAAGCGGAAAATGTTTCAGCCCCGAGAGTGGAAGTTTCTCCAGCGCACACTGGGCGCCTGCGCCTACAGATACTTCTGAAGCTTGCGGGCCTTGAGGGCCTCGACCACCTTGCGGACGTCCTGGCTCTTCTCGCGAGGCACCACCAGCACCGCGTCGCCGGAGTCCACCACCACCACGTCGGTGAGGCCGACGACGGCCAGGGGGCGCTTGTCCGCGAGCACCACGCAGCCCTTGCAGTCCACCACCACCGCCGATGCGCCGGAGATGACGTTGCCGTTCTCGTCCGCGGGGCGGACCTCCGGAATCGCCGCGAAGGAGCCCACGTCGGACCAGCCGAAGTCCCCGGGCAACACCGCGATGTTGGAGGCCTTCTCCATGACGCCGTAGTCGATGGAGATGGAGGGCAGCTTGGGGAAGACCTTCTTCAGCACCGGGCCGAAGGTGCGCTTGCCCGCCGCCTTGCTCAGCGCGGCCAGGCCCTTCTTCATCTCCGGCATGTGCTGCTCGAAGGCGGCCAGGATGACGTCGGCGCGGAAGACGAAGATGCCGCCGTTCCACAGGTACTCGCCGGAGGAGACGTACGCCTTGGCCGTCTGCGTGTCGGGCTTCTCCTTGAACGCCTTCACGGAACGGCCGCCACCCGAGAGCGCGTCACCCACCTGGATGTAGCCGTAGCCCGTCTCCGGGCGGTTGGGCTGGATGCCCAGGGTGACGATGTGCCCCCCTTCCGCGATGCGGGCCGCCTCCTCCAGCGTGCGCTTGAAGCCGGGGACGTCCGCGACATGGTGGTCCGAGGGCAGCACCACCATGATGCCCTTCGGGTCTCTGGCGGCCACGTGCACGGCGGCCAGCGCAATCGCGGGCGCGGTGTTGCGAGCCACCGGCTCCACCAGGATGTTCGCCTTGGGCAGCCCCTTCACCAGCTTCGCCGCGGCCTTCGCGTGCGGAGGGCCGCACACGATGAAGGTGTTCTTCACCGTCGACAGGCCCTTGAGACGGGCGGCGGTGTCGGTGATGAGCGGCAGCTTGGAGGCCAGGGGCAGGAACTGCTTGGGCCGCGCCTGACGGGACAGGGGCCAGAAGCGAGTGCCGGAGCCACCGGCCATGATGACGGGGTAGAGGGCCATGCGGGGTACGACTCCTGCGAGTGCCGGCTCGTCGCCAGCGGGAGGCGCCAGGGTCTTCCCCCAGCGTGAATGGCGGCGCACCATACCGTTTCGGCCTTTCCGGGAAAGAGGGGAGCCGCTTCCCATGAAGCCCCCGTCCAGGCCGTTGCGCCTCCCACCTTCCAGTCCAGACCGCCCGCCTGTCCGCCCCCCGGACGATGAAGCGGCCCCGAGCGGCGAGAGTTTTGACCCGCCCCCGAAAAGCCAGTCTCATGCCGCGCTGTTGGACTTCCTCAAGGCCAGAACCACCGGGCTGACGCTCACCCTCACCGTCGCGCTGGCGCTGGGGCTTTCGCTCGCCCCGATTCCGGAGTCGTGGCGCCCCCTGCCCAGTCTCCAGCGAGGCCCCCTGGGCCCGAAGCTGGTGGCGCTGGCGGTGCCGGCGTCCTTCACCGGAGGCCGCCCCGCCCCGCCCCCGGAGATTGAGGTGGTGGCGTCGGACACGCCCAAGCAGGGCGCCGTGCCGGAAGAGGACCCGGCCGACGACGCGGGGACGGAGGTCGTGGACGCGGTGCCCACGCCCGCGGTGCCCACCGTGCCCGGCATCGGCCTGGAGGAATTGAGCGCCCCCTCGCTGGCGCGCGCCGTGGAATTGGAGGCGCTGCGCGAGCGGATGAGCGCCCAGCACGTGGATATCGAGCCCAACTGCCGCAAGGCGCGGGCGGACGGCACCTGTGCGGAAGACGGGCTCGCCCCCTTCCACCGGGCGCTGACGGAGCTGCGCGCGGACACGCGGCGCACGCCGGTGCGCGTGGTGCATCTGGGAGACTCGCTCGTCGCGTCGGACTACATCACCGACGTGGTGCGGGACAGGCTCCAGGAGCGCTTCGGCTCGGGCGGCAAGGGCTTCCTCTTCATCACCCGCCCCGCCAGCGCGGGCCGGTGGACGCGCTCCGGACGGGGCTCGGACGGCTGGGAAATCGCGCGGCTGGTGGACACCAAGTGGCCCCGCGACAGGGTGGGCTGGACGGGTGTGGCCTTCACCTCGGCGGGTGGCTCGCAGAACACGAAGTACGACGTGGAGGGCTCGCGGGTGGCGGAGCTGTTCTTCCTCGCCCAGCCCTCCAGCGGCTCCGTGCAGCTCTCCGTGGATGGCCGGCCGCTGCAGCGCATCCAGACGCGCGGCTTCTCCAAGACGAAGTCAGAGGCGGCCTTCGCGCGGGTGAACCTGCCCGAGGGCGCCAAGACGCTGACGCTCACCACGTCCGGCAAGGTGGAGCTGCACGGCGTGACGCTGGAGACGGGCACGCCGGGCGTCATCTACGACACGGTGGGTCTGCTCGGCGGCATGGCGGAGGTGTACCTGCGCGCCCAGCCCGCGGCCTTCCGCGCGCAGCTGCGCCAGCGCAAGCCGGCCATGGTGGTGTTGATGGTGGGCGGCAACGAGGCGTTCTTCTTCTCGAGAGACCGGACCACGCTGGAGGAAGTGCGCGCGCAGATGAAGGAGCTGGTGTCGCGCGTGCGCGCCAACGTGCCGGACGCGGCGTGCCTCGTCATGTCGCCCATCGACGCGGGCGTGCGGACCATGGGCGGCGAGCTGGTGCCGCGCCGGGGCTCCAAGGAGGTCTCCGACATCTTCCGCGAGGAGGCGCGCCTGGGTGGCTGTGCCTTCTGGGACGCGTACACCGCCATGGGTGGCGAGGGTGCGGCTCTTCGGTGGCTGGAGGCCGGGTTGATGTTGGAGGACCTGGTGCACCCGCGCGCGAAGGGCTCCGATTTGCTGGGCCACCTGTTCGACCTGGCGCTGCAGCGCGGGTTCGCGAAGGTGCACGCGCCGCTGGTGCCGGTGGCGGATGCGCCGGGCCTGCGGGACGCGGACACCGCGCTGACGAAGACGTTCGACCGGCTGCGCCGCCGCGAGTCCGGCGAGGCTTTGCGCGTGGGCATCGCCCAGCTCGGCGCGTCGCATACCGCGTCGCACTACTTCACGGACGCGGTGCGTGGGGTGCTGACGAAGCGCTTCGGTGACGCGGGCCGGGGCTTCATCGCCGCGGGCAAGTCCTCGCCTCGGCTCGAGAACGCGCGCGTGGCCCGCGAGCTGGTGGGCGACTGGACGGTGGAGGACGCGATGGAGGCACCGCCGGGCGGACTGTGGGGCCTCACGGGCATCCGCGCCGTGGGCGCGCCGGGCGCGAAGCTGCGCATCGAGTTCTGCAAGGACTGCAAGGACGCGAAGACCTTGACCGGGCGGCTCGACCTGTACGCGCTCGACGCGCCCGACACGAAGGCTCCAGACATCCGGGTGGACGGCGAGGCCATGCCTCCGGACGCGCCGCTGCCGGAGCCGCTCTCCGCGCCGATGGTGCGCATCCGCTCCTTCCCCGTCACGGGCGCCTCGCACGAAGTCGAGGTGGTGGCGCCGGAGGGCAGTGGGGTCACCGTGCTGGGCGCCGCGCTGGAGTACGACACGCCGGGCGTGGTGCTGGACGCGCTGGGGTTGCCCGGGGCCATGGCCTCCACGCTGCGGGACATGGATGCGTCGGCGGTGGATGCGCAGCTCGCCTCGCGTCGTCCGGACCTGCTCGTCTTCTGGTACGGCACCAACGAGGCGGGCAAGGCGGACCTGGACGCGGCGGCGATATCGAACGACTACCCCGCGCTCATTGCCCGCCTGCGCAAGGCCACCGGCAACGCCGAGTGCCTGTTGATGGGGCCCACGGACCGGCTGGCGCAGGACGCGAATGGCCGCTGGACGGAGGCGCCCGCGCTGGCGTCGGTGCTGGACGCGTTGCCTCGGGTGGCGCGTGACGCGGGCTGCGCATACTGGTCTCCGCGCGCGGCCATGGGCGGCGAGCGGGCGATGCTGCGCTGGCAGCGGGCCCGTCCGGTGCTGGGCCATGCGGATGGCGTGCACCTGACGCCGGAAGGCTACGAGCGACTGGCGGCGAGCTTCGCGCGGGACTTCCTGGCGGCGTACGAGCTGCGCAAGAAGACCGAGCCCACCGCGCGCATGGAGGGGAACTGACGTGCTGTCGCACAGCCTCCAGTACCTCGTCTTCGTCATCGCGGTGTTCGCCCTGTACTGGGCGGTGCACCGTCACTACTGGCCGCGCCTGTTGGTGCTGCTGGTGGCCAGCGTCTACTTCTACGCGGCCTTCACGCCCTTCCCGCTCATCATCTTCCTCATCGGCGTCACGGTGGACCACCTGCTCGTCAAGGGGATGGGACGCGCGACGTCGCAGGGCGTGCGCAAGCTGTTCGTCACGCTGTCGGTGGTGTCGAACCTGGGGTTGCTCGCAGGCTTCAAGTACCTGGAGCTGTTGCGCAAGACAGCGCTGGAGCTGGTGCCCGAGTCCTGGGGTCTCCACGTCCGCGAGACGCCGTTCAGTTTGATTCTGCCGCTGGGCCTGTCGTTCTTCGTCTTCCAGGCCATCAGCTACACGGTGGACGTGTACCGGGGGAAGGCCAGCTCCGAGCACTCGTTCATCGAGCACCTGCTGTACATGCTCTTCTTCCCGCGCGTGGTGAGCGGGCCCATCGTCCGCGCGTCGGAGCTGATGGCGCGCTTCAAGGACGTGCCCACGCTGACGCCGGACGAAGGCGGACAGGCGATGTTCCGCATCGCCGTGGGCCTGGTGAAGAAGCTGGTCATCGCGGACGTGCTGGGCAGCGGCATTGTCGACCCGGTGTTCGCCTCGCCGGACAAGTACGCCTCCGCCGAGTGCATCGTCGCGGCCATCGCCTACACCTTCGAGCTCTACTACGACTTCTCGGGCTACTCGGACATCGCGCTGGGCGTGGCGGCGCTGTTCGGCTTCAAGTTCCCGGAGAACTTCAACCGGCCCTATCTCGCGAAGAACCTGGGCGAGTTCTGGAACCGGTGGCACATGAGCCTGTCCACCTGGCTGCGGGACTACCTGTACCGGCCGCTGGGCGGCAACCGGGTGTCGAAGCCTCGGGTGTTGTTCAACCTGATGACGGTGATGGTGCTGGGTGGCCTGTGGCACGGCGCGGACTGGCGCTTCGCCGTCTGGGGCGGCGTGCACGGCGCGGTGCTGGGCCTGTCACGGTGCTGGGAGTGGTGGGTGGGCAAGCCGGAGAAGCCGGGGGTCCCTCGCATCGCCATGGGGATGCTGGCCACGTTCACCATCGTCGTGCTGACACGCGTCGTCTTCAGGGCGAAGACGATGATGCACGCGGGTGAGTTCTACGCGCGGATGATGGAGGGAGTGCCGGGTATCGCCAACGTCAGCCCGCTGGTGTGGGGCATGTTGGCGGCGGCGGTGTTCTTCCACGTGGTGCCGATGAAGCTCTACACGGTGACGTCGGAGCTGTTCGTGCGGATGCCGGTGCCGGTGCGCGCCGTGGCGCTGGTCGTCCTGGGCCTGGGCATCCGCCACCTGTCCGCCGTGGAGACGCGGCCGTACGTGTACCTTCAGTTCTGACGCCGGCCGGGCGCGGCGAGCACGGACTCCAGGCCGGGCACCTGCGCGAGCTGCCCCAGGAAGTCGCGGAGGATGCGCGCGGTGGCTCCCCAGATGACGTGGGAGTCGTACGTGTAGAAGTACAAGTCCCGCTCGGCGCCGAAGACTTCCTTGCGCTCCACGCGGAGGATGGCCGGGTCCATCAGGGCGACGAGTGGCACCTCCAGGATGAAGGCCACCTCTTCTGGACTGGGCTGGTACTTGCCGTCGCCCGGAATCACGCCGACGAAGGGTCGCACGCGGTACTGGGAGATGGTGGGCACCTCGTCCAGCATGCCCAGCACGCGCACGCCGCGCCGGTCGATGCCCAGCTCCTCTTCCGTCTCGCGCAGCGCGGTGTGCAGCGGCGTGAGGTCCTCCGCGTCGCGGCCTCCGCCCGGGAAGCTGTACTGATTGGCGTGGGTGCGCAGGGTGGCGGGGCGTCGGGTGAAGACCACGTGCGGCACGCCGTCGCGCTCGAACAGCGGCACCAGCACGGAGGCCTCGCGCAGCACGAGCCCCGGCAGGTCCACATTGCGCGCCGGACGCGTCGACAGCCGCGCCTCCACCCCCTGGAACAACGCCTCCACGCTCACGACGCCAGCCTCCCTAGTCGGTGATCTGCTTCTCGATTTGCTGCTTCCCCGGCTCGCGAGGCACGTCCACGTTCTCCACGCCCGACAGCGGCTTGAGCACGCCCGCCTGGAGCAACCCGAGGAGCAGCAGACCGAGCGCCACGCGGTACACCACGAACACCAGCGTCGTGCGCGAGCGCAGGTAGTTCAACAACCACGCGATGGCCGCCATGCCCGAGGCGAACGCCACCAGGGTGCCGACCCAGAGCGACACTGCGCTGGGCCGCTCGGTGGCTTCCAACAGGTGCTTCAGTTCGAAGATGCCCGCTAGCGAGGTGGCGGGGATGGACAACAGGAACGAGTAGCGCGCCGCGTCCTCGCGCTTGAGCCCCAGCGACAGGCCGCCCGTGAGCGTCGTGCCCGAGCGCGACGAGCCGGGGATGAGCGCCAGCGCCTGCCACAGGCCGATGAGGATGCCGTCCCGCCACGTCATGTCGGCCAGCGTCCGCTGGTGTGAGGCGCGCTTCTCCACCACGAAGAGGATGATGGCCAGGATGATGAGGCTGCCGGAGATGACGTAGAGCGAGCGGAACTGCGTCTCGATGGCCTTCTTGAAGGCCAGGCCGCAGATGCCGATGGGCAGCGTGCCCACCAGGACGAACCACGCCAGCCGGGACTCCACGGTGCCGAAGGGCTCGCGCTTCGCAAGCCCCCGGAAGAACGCCGTCACCAGCGAGACGATGTCCTTGCGGAAGTAGATGAGCACCGCGGCGACCGTGCCCAGTTGGATGACCGCGGAGTACGCGGCCCCCGGGTCCTTCCACCCGAACAGCTCCGGCGCGATGCGCAGGTGGGCGGTGGAGCTGATGGGCAAGAACTCGGTGAGACCCTGGACCAGTCCCAGGACGATGGCTTCAAGGAGGCTCATAGGCGCGGTCCCCGGATGTATGCCCGGACACCGCCGCCAGCAAGGGCGAACCTCCGCGTGTGTGGCGGGGCGAGCACGCGGTGTCCCCCCTTCCCCCACGGTCCAGGTAGGCTCGGGTCCGCGACATGCCCCCTGCCCCTCCGTGCCCCTGCTGCTCCGGACTGCGCTACCGCGAGTGCTGCGCCCCCTTCCACCGGGGCGAAGCGGAACCGCCAGACGCCGAGCGACTGATGCGCAGCCGCTACAGCGCCTTCGCCCAGCGCGAGCCGACGTACCTGTGGAAGACACTTCACCCCAGCCACCCGGACCGCGCGCGGCCCGAGGACGTCGTGGTGCGCGAGCTGCGCGCCTTCGCGCAGGCCCACCAGTTCCCCAAGCTGGTGGTGATGGACCGCCAGGCCCCCGACGCCCAGGGCACCGCGCAGGTGCTCTTCTTCGCGAAGGTATTCGAGAAGGGCAAGGACCGCTCCTTCGTGGAGCGCTCCGACTTCCGCCACGACGGCACCGGCTGGCGGTACCTCTCCGGTGACACGCTCATGCTGCGCGAGCTGACCGTCCCGCCCGAGTCCCTCACACTCGCGACGTTTCCCAGGTAGGCCAGCTCCGCGCCTCGAAGGACCCTCGATGCCCACCGCCCCCTCGAAGCTGTCTTCCCTGCTGAAAGCCGCGAGCCAGCACGACTGGAGCCGCGTCCTCGACGACCTGCTCGTCGCGTGGCGTGCCGCGCCCCACACCGCGCTGGCCGACCGCATCGTCACCGTGGGACAGAAGCTCTCCGGCGACATCCCTCCGCCCAAGGACTGGGATGCGCTCGCGAAGAAGCCCGACGCGAAGAACCTCACGACGCTGCTCGCCGCGTTGCTCGACAAGGGCTCGGTGAAAGGGAGGCCCCGGCTGGAGACGCTCGCGGACTGGCCCGAGGACCCGCGCATCGACCGCTGGGTCGCGAGCCAGTTCGTGGACCCGCCCTTCACCAGCACCGGGGCCCGTCCATACTGGACACGGCTGGCTCCCCTGGCGCGCCGCGTCCGGGATGCCCAGGCCGCGAGTTCGATGCTGAAGGCACGCGCGCGCTACGACAAACAGGATGACTTCGAGGAGTTCCTCGCCGGCCACGTCGACCGGATTCGCGCCGGGCTCGAGGCCGCGAAGGACGCCGAGCTTCACGCCGACGACGTGAAGGTCCTCGCCGGGTTCGACGCGGCCCTCCAGGAGGCCGCGCCACCGAGGCCCCGGAACGCCGCGGACGCGGAGGCCCTGCTGGCCCAGGTGCTCGCGAAGCCCGAGGACGACGAGGCCCGCGCCGTGCTGGCCGACGTGCTGCTGGAGCAGGGCCACCCTCGCGGCGAGCTCATCGCGCTCCAGCTCGAGGCCGCCCGGCGCCCACTCACCGCCGCCGAGCGCAAGCGGGAGCAGGCGATTCTCAAGAGCGCCCGGAAGGAGCTGCTCGGCCCGCTCGACGAGGCGCTCAAGCCCGACTGCGTCTTCACGCGGGGCTTCCTGTCCCACGCCGCGCTGAAGCAGGGCAACGCGCGCGCCACCCAGAGCGCCATCGAGAAGACCATCGGCCATCCCCTGTGGGCCACGGTGGAGCACCTGGAAGGTCGCGGCGACTACGACATCACCACGGACCCGGTGATGAAGTCGCTGCGCTCGCTCGCGAACACCGACGTGGGGCTCCGAGCGCTGGCGAAGATGCCCCGGCTCGAGTCCCTGCTGGTGCGTGGCGCGGTGGACGCCTGGACGGAGGTGGGCAAGGACACCAGCGCGTTCCCCTCGCTGCGCCACCTGGACCTCTTCCTCTTCCTCGGGTGGGTCTCCGATTTCCTGGCGACACCGCTCGTGTCTCGGATGGAGCGACTCCAGGTTCGCATCTACGTGAGCGCCGAAATCCCGTCGTCGGCGCTGGAGTTTCTTTCGCTCGTGCCGACGCTGAAGGTCCCTGACCTCACCTTCCGACTGGTGCGCAACGACACCAAGGACTGGAGCTGCGGCTTCCGCTTCGTGCGCGAGCCGGATGGCAAGCACGCGGTCCACCTCTTCACCACGAAGATGAACGAGCCCTACGAGGAGCTCGTGCGCGACGACCTCGTCGCCGGACTCGAGCAGATCGCGCGGCTCAAGCGCTCGAAGCTCACCATGGCCCATCAGCTGCGCTCGGACGTGAAGGCGGACATCGAGCAACGCGTGAAGGCGCTCGGCGGCACGCTGGAGACCTGACGCGCCTGCGAGGAATTACGACGAGGCCCGGCGTGACAGCTCCGGGCCTCGTCCCTTCATCCGCGCTTAGCGGGGCACCGTCGTTCCAGCCGGCGGAGCTGTGGCCGCGGGCGCGGGGTCGCTGGTGTCATCGACGGCATTGGCGGTCCTCCAGGCCAGGGCCGCGAAGCCATCCGGCACCGCTCCCCCCTCATCCGTCGGGTCCGGCGGCGGCTTGTCGCCAATCTCGTCAGACTGGTTGGTGCAGGGGTCATACGGAGGTGGCGCGCTCTGCTCCTCGCCTCCTCCCTGATTGCCCTGCTGGGGGTTGGAGCCCGCGTCGACGGCGTCCGTCCCCACGGAGCCCCCGCTCCGGACCCTCACCGGCGCGGTGAACGTCGTCGTGGGGATGCCCTTGCGGCGGACGTTCGCGAAGAACGCGTCGCTGGAGGCACGGTCACCCGACACCGCGTACGCGAAGGTCTTCCCGCCGGGGTTGACGCCCAGCGCGAGGAACTTGCCCGTGCGGGGGCACAGCCCGACGACCATCTGGGTGGCGCCCTCGGGCAGCTGCGCGTTGGGCGGCAGCGGCTGGACCTTGGGAGTCTTCGGCATCGGGCCGGGCTCGGGGCACGGACTCGGCGTCGGTCGCGAGCCCATCGTGCGGCACCCCGTCACCGCCCCCACCAGCACCAGGCACATCATCCACTTGTTCATGTTCTTCATTGTCTTCCCCCTCCACTCGAACCAGGCGGGCCCATCCCGCCTTCATTCAAAAACCAGGACGGAGCGCACCCAACTGCGAGGGTCTCGCCGCATCCACGTCATCCGCACATCTCGCAGGGCATTGGCCGCGCGCTCTCCACGCTGAATCCGCTCACGCACCGCATTGAAGAAGGGTCCCGCTTCGGCATCGGGCACGTCCACGGTCGCCGCGAGCACGGTGCGCGCCCCCGCATCCAGGAAGGCGACGGGCAGGCTGAAGCGCTCATATGTCCAGGTGACGCCATGCGCGGCCCGGCACGCCGCCAGGATGACCAGGGGCTGGCCTCGCAGCTTCGTCGCACGCACTTCTCCCGCGGTGAGCGCATAGCGACCGTTCGACTCGGGCGACAGCACCAGCAACGACGCCTCGGACACATCCGGGTTCATCAGCCCGTGGGCATGGACCTCGATTTGCGTGGCGTCCGCCATCGCCTCCAACACGCGTGAAGGCGTGGCCTGCCGTCCCAGCAACATCGTGGCGTCATCCCCGGGC
>NZ_JABUMQ010000097.1:0-32072 GCF_013336645.1 Myxococcus sp. CA039A
GGTGGGCGTGGTGGGTGGGACGCACAAGGTGGAGGCGGCGCGTGCGTTGGGCGCGGACGTGGTCATCGACAAGAGCCGCGAGGACTTGTGGAAGGCGGCGGAGGCGGCGTCACCGAAGGGGTACGAGGTGGTGCTGGATGCGAACGGGCCGTCCACGCTGCGCGACAGCTACCGGCACCTGGCGTCACCGGGGAAGCTGGTCATCTATGGGTTTCATTCGATGTTGCCGCGCACGGGTGGGCGACCGAACTACGCGAAGCTGGCGTGGGATTGGATGCGGACACCGCGCTTCGACCCGCTGACCTTGACGAATGACAACACGAGCGTGCTGGCGTTCAACCTGTCGTACCTGTTCGAGCAGCGCTTCGTGTTGGAGGACAGCATGGCGAAGCTGCTGGCGTGGGTGGAGGAGGGGAAGCTGGTGTCGCCGCAGGTGACGAAGTTCCCGTTGGACTCCGTCGCGGAGGCGCACAAGGCGCTGGAGTCCGGGACGACGGTGGGCAAGCTGGTGCTGGTACCCTGAGCGCGGTGGGGCTCACGGTGTCGTGCGAGAATCGTGAGCCTTCCGTGAGGGTTGTTGGAGCGGTGCTCCTCAGAGTGCCGCCATGTCTTCGCCCTCGGTTCGCAGTGGCACCTCCGCGAGTGGGATGTGGCGGGTCGTCATCTTCTGTCTGGCCATGATGCCCGTGGGATGTGCTCCGCGAGGAAAGGTGGATCAGGCTCGGTGGGGAGAAACATCTGCCTCCACAGAGGTCCCGGTGGAACCTGAAGCGCATTGTGTGCGGGGGCCGGAAGAGCAATCTCAGTGGCCTGTCCTCTTGCCTGCGGGCGCATTGGCCGTCACCTTCAACTCTGAATTCGAGCCAGACGCCAATAGGGGCGCGCATGACAAGTCGTCGCGCTGTAGGTGCTCTGAGTTCCTGCATCAGCTGGGCGAGAGACCTCTTTGGCCCGCGGCATCAGGGACGGAGGTCTACCGGTTCACCTGGGTGCACTCCCTTCCCAAGCCCGTGAGCGTCCGGGTCGAGCGCTTCGGAGACATCCATCGACTTCAGGTGAGCTGGGAGCGCAGAGAGGCTGACATCCATGCCTCTGGGCCCACGCTCCAGCGCGTCCGCTTTCTACTGCCCAGCGAGTGGGCCGAGGTTCTGCGCAGGTTGGACCACTTTGGCTTCTGGAAGTACAGGACGCGAAAGAAGCGTGGGGAGTCGGTCGACCTGGATGCCTCCATCTGGTTGCTCGAAGGTGTCCGGCAGGGGCGCTATCGCGCATATCTGGTGTGGTCGCCCAATGACGAAGGAGAGGGCAGGGCTTTTCGCGACGTGTGTCTCTATCTGTTGGACCTCTCAGGCCTGTCTATTCCTTCCGACGAAATCGGCTGGTCACGTGGTCCGACGGACAGCCCAGATGTGGGTGCCGTGAATTGGACAGGCCCACGGGCCGGTGAAAGGCTTTCATCACGATGAAGAAATCGTTGCCTGTGGTGACGGGAGTCCTGGGCCTTGTCCTGGGTGCTTGGGGAAGCGTGGTGGTTCTGTCCAGCCGTCACAACCAGGCGCCACCTCCGCCCGAGCCCGCTTCGGTCGCCCAGGCGGTCGTGGACGACCGTTGCCCGCGAGAGCAGGCACTCGACGGGCGTGTCGCCACGCTCGAACGTCAATTGAAGGAGGCCCAGGAAGCACGGCGCTCGGCCGAGACGCGCCTTCAGGCTGTCGCGCCTTCGCCCTCACCCGCGCCACCGGCTCCCGCACCCGTGCCGCCCTCCGAGGACAGTCTCCCATTGCCCTTCCCCGCCAACGCGCCCCCTGCCTTCACGCCCAAGGGCTTCCAGGCCCTCGTGGAGCGCTCCATCCAGGAGTGCGGCCTGAAGATGAAGCTGGAGGCCATGGACTGCTCCGAATACCCCTGCATCGCCTGGACGGACTCCCAACAGGAGCGCATCAACATGGCCGAATGCGCCCCCTGGGCCGAGGCGTTCGGCCACAAGACGTCCGTGGTGGTGCAGAACGTGATCGGCGCGGACGGAGGCACCCGCGCCCTCGTCGGACTGATGGCCGTGCCCGAGGACCCCACGGAGCGACGCGTGGCCTTCCGACGCTCCAGAGAGCGGACGAGCTCCCTGCTGCAGACCTACGTCCAGCCCTGAGCCGCGCCGTCCAGGGCCTCGGTGCGCCTCACCCCTGAAGGCGTGTGGGTGTCTGGAATTGAATGGCACCCCATTTCGTCACGATATGGAAAAGGCCCGCGGCCGTTTGGCGAAAGCTATCCGGGCCGGTCTCTCTCGGGAGGCTTGCGACTGGTGGGCGAGGGCGGTCTGCAATCCGGCCGGGGCGTGGATGTCTTTGTCGCCAAGGGACATGCCTACGTCGTGTCCATCGACGACTACTTCATGGGGCCTGGCGGTCTTCACGTCTATGACCTCCAGGACCGGAAGGCTCCCCGGCTGGTGAAGCTCATCCAGTTCCCCGAGGAGAGCTACTGGAACGGCGTGTGGGCCAAGGACGACGCCCTCTATGTCGCGAGCGCCGACCGGGGTGTCCTCGTGTTCGACATCACCCAGCCCGCGGACCCTCGCTTCCTGCGCGACTTGTCCGGAGGGAGCCGCAGCAATGTCCATACGCTCTTCGTGGATGGCTCCCGGCTGTACGCCATGGCCGTGGGGCCCGCTGGCGAGGTGCATGCCTATGACGTGAACAACGCACGGGAGCCGGTGCTGCTCGGTCGCTACCTCGACCCCAGCATCGGCACCGAACCGGGCTCCTACCCGCACGACGCCACGACCCTGAACTCCACGCTCTTCATCAGTCACTGGCGCGCGGGACTCGTCATCGTCGACATGAGTGACCCGGCGAGCCCGAAGCGATTGGGCGCATACAAGTACCCGCGAGCCAGCAGCCACACCTCTCGCGTGGCGTACTTCCACAACAACCGCATCGCCTTCGAGGCAGGAGAGGACTGGGGCGCCCACCTGCGCGTGCTCAACCTCAATGACCCCGCGAATCCCACGCTCATCGGCGAGTACCGTCTGCCGGGCTGGGCCTCCATCCACAACCTGGAGCTCAAGGGCAACCGTCTCTACATCGCCCACTACCAGCACGGCGTGCGCGTCCTCGACGTGTCCATCCCCAAGAGTCCCCGGGAGATCGCCTACTTCAACACCTGGCGCGCGACGGACCCCCTCCGAGGCACGTCCTCGTGGGACGGAGCCATCGGCATCCGCGTGCCGGGCGACGGCTACGTCTACACCGTCGACGGGGTGCGCGGCCTGCTCATCCTCCCGGAGCTCTGAGGCGTGCCGGGAGCCGGGCACATCTCCCGGCGCTCGGCTAGCGTGCGGGACCATGCCCATCGTCCATGACTGGCTGGCCCGCCGCGCCGCACTGGACCCCGACCACGCCGCCCTCGTCGACTCCACCCGGGGCAGCCGCCGCATCACCTATCGCGAGTGGGACGGCGCCGCCTCGCGCACCGCCGCGTACCTGCACCACGTGCTCGGCGTCCAGCGCGGAGACCGCGTCGCCGTGCTCGCGCACAACTGTGTGGAGACGCTGGACCTCCTCTTCGCCTGCGCGAAGCTGGGCGCCATCCTCCAGCCGCTCAACTGGCGCCTCAGCACCACGGAGCTCGTCGGCATCCTCGCGGACGCGGAGCCCGCTGTCCTCGTGTATGGCCCGGAGTTGCGCGCCCAGGTGGACACCGTGCGCGCCCGCGCGCCCTTCGTGCGCCACTGGATGGGCCTCGCCGAGCCCGACCCGGCTGAGCGCTCCTTCATCACGGAGCGGGACGCGGCACCTGCCTCCTCGCTCCCCGTGCTGGAGCTGGAGGCCGAGTCGCCGTGGGTGCTCTGCTACACGGGCGGAAGCACCGGCGTACCCAAGGCCGCGGTGCTCACCCATGGCTCCGTGACGGCCAATGCCGTCAACACCGTGGTGAGCTGGGGCTTGACGTCGGACGACGTGGCCGTGCTCAACGCGCCGCTGTTCCACACCGGGGGCCTCAACGTCTTCACGCTGCCGCTGGTGTACGTGGGCGGCGCCTCCGTGGTGTGCAAGGGCTTCGACGTGGAGCAGGTGTTCGAGCTCATCCATCAGCGAGAGGTGAGCCTCGTCTTCGGCGTGCCCACCATGTTCATCGAGATGCAGCGCCACGCGCGCTTCGAATCGGCGGACTTCTCCCGCCTCAAGCTGCTCGTCAGCGGGGGCGCGCCGTGTCCGCTGTCCGTGTTCGAGCGCTTCTTCACCAAGGGCGTGGCCTTCAAGACGGGCTATGGCCTCACGGAAGCGGGCCCCAACAACTTCTGGCTCCCTCCGTCGGACGTGCGCCGCAAGCCGGGCTTCGTCGGGGTGCCGCTCTTCCATGTGGAGGCGCGCATCGAGGACGAGCGACAGCCGGGGGACGTGGGGGAGTTGCTGCTGCGCGGCCCCCACGTGTGCGCCGGCTACTGGCGCCGTCCCGAGGAGACGGCGCGCACCTTCGTCGGAGGCTGGCTGCGCACCGGAGACCTGGCCCTGCGTGACGGGGACGGCTGCTTCCGCATCGTGGGCCGCAGCAAGGACCTCATCATCTCTGGCGGAGAGAACATCTATCCCTCCGAGGTCGAGAGCGTCCTGTCCGGCCATCCCGACGTGGCCGAGGCCGCCGTCATCGGCGTGCCCGACGCGAAGTGGGGCGAGACGCCGCGCGCGCTCGTGGTGCTCCGCGCGGGCGCCTCGCTCACCGCCGAGTCCCTGCTGGCCTTCTGCGATGGCCGGCTGGCCCGCTACAAGATGCCGCGCTCCGTGCGCTTCGTGGAGGCCCTGCCTCGGACCTCCGCCGGCAAGGTGGACCGCCGCGCGCTGGCCTCCGTACACGGCCTGGCCTGAGAGGGATTCATCTTCGTCCATGTATTGGAGAAATGTCCGCGCAGCGGAAATGACTCCGCGCGTCCAATGTGTCGACGACTTTATTCTTCGTCCGACAAAAGTGACGTGATTTTCTAGGAATACTTGAATTGTTTGACTTGGCTCCTGAATCCCGCTTCCGTGGATGCGCGGACCGGCCCGTTCGCCGGTGCGCTTTCCCCGTGTCGAGTCGAAAGGAAGCCCCCATGAACCGAAGACTCCAGGCGCTCTCCACCGCGACGGCGCTGTTCGCTGGTGCCGCCGTCATCCCCATGTCCGCGCTGGCGGCCCCCACCGAGGAGGCTTCGCTCGCGCAGGAGGTGTCTCCCGAGGTGCTCCAGGCGATGCAGCGAGACCTGGGGCTGACGGCCGTGCAGGCGCGTCAGCGGCTGGCCACGGAGGCGCTCGCGGTGCGCACGGAAGCGTCGCTGCGCGGGGAGCTGGGCGCGTCTTTCGGTGGCGCGTGGCTGAGCGAGGAGGGGGACCGGCTCATCGTCGGTGTCACCACCGCCGAGGGTGCCGCGGCCGCGCGCAGGGCGGGTGCGGAGCCGCGCTGGGTGACGCGCACGGAGCGCGAGCTGGACGCGCTGAAGTCCGCGCTGGACAGGGGCGCGGACGTGGCCAGCAAGGACATCCATGGCTGGTACGTGGACGTCATCACCAACAGCGTGGTGGTGCTCGCCAAGGACGCGGCGGTGGTGAACGCCGAGCGCTTCATCGCGGAGAGTGGCGCGGCGGACCGCGCGGTGCGCGTGGAGGTCTCCTCCGAGCAGCCCAGGCCCATGTATGACCTGCGCGGGGGTGACGCCTATTACATCAACGGCAACGTGCGCTGCTCCGTCGGCTTCTCCGTCGCCGGAGGCTTCGTCACCGCGGGCCACTGTGGCGGGGTGAACTCCAGCACGGCCGGCTTCAACGGCGTGGCGCAGGGCACCGTGCGCGGCTCGTCCTTCCCGAACAACGACTATGGCTGGGTCCAGGTCAACGGCTCGTGGGCCTCGCAACCGTGGGTCTACAACTACGCGGGCGGAAACGTCATCGTCTCGGGCTCCGCCGAGGCGGGCATCAACGCGTCCGTGTGTCGCTCCGGCTCCACCACCGGCTGGCGCTGTGGCGTCATCGAGGCGAAGAACGTCACCGTCAACTACAGCGTCGGCCCCGTGTATGGCCTCACGCGGAGCAACGCGTGCGCGGAGGGTGGCGACTCGGGCGGCTCGTGGATGTCGGGCAACCAGGCGCAGGGCGTGACGTCCGGCGGCGTGGGCAACTGCTCCACCGGCGGCACCATGTACTACCAGCCGGTGAACGAGATTCTCTCCGTCTACGGCCTGTCGCTCACGACCAACGGCGGTGGCGGCGGGGGGCGCGCCATCGTCGGGCTCAACGGCCGGTGCATCGACGTGGACCACTCCAACACCGCCAATGGCACGCCCATCCAGCTCTGGGATTGCAACGGCAGCGCCGCGCAGAGCTGGACGTTCCACGGCGACGGCACGCTGCGCGCCTTCGGCAAGTGCATGGACGTCACCTGGGGCTCCACGGCGAACGGCGCGCTCATCCAGCTCCACGACTGCAACGGCAACGCGGCCCAACAGTTCGTGCTCAGCGGCGCGGGGGACCTGGTCAACCCGCAGGCCAACAAGTGCATCGACGTGAAGGACTGGAACCCCAACAACGGCGCGCGGCTGCAAATCTGGGAGTGCGCCGGCACCGCGAACCAGAAGTGGACCCTGCGCTGAGGTCAGGCGCCTGCCTCGCGGGGTGAGGGGACCCGACGGGGCTCCGCCCGGCTGTCCGGTGGCCGGGCGGGCCCTGTTGCTCGCTGTAACAAACCGTCATGCGAGGGACGCATCCCGGACACATCCCGGTGCCACCTTCACGGTGTGGCCCGGGAGCATGATTGCCCTCGGTGGACCCGGCCGGAGTCCCATGGGGCGCCAGACTCCTCCCTGCTTGCTCCTGGGCCACGGCTCCGCTGTTACTTTCCGTCTGGAAGGTCCGCGGAAGGCAGGAGGAGCACGCGCATGGAGCAGCTCAATCGTCCCCACCTGGAGGAAGCCACCATCCAGGTCCTGCTCGTCGAAGATGACGAGCGACTGGCCCGGCTCACCGCCCGCTACCTCCAGGAGCATGGTGTCGTCGTCACCCTGGCCCACACGGGCAACGACGCGCTGGTGGAGTCCAGTCGCCATGTGTTCGACGTCGTCTTGTTGGACCTGATGCTGCCCGGACGGGACGGGCTGGAGGTCTGCCGGGATTTGAGGGGCCGCACCGACGTGCCCATCATCATGGTCACCGCGCGCGGAGAGGAGGCGGACCGCGTGCTCGGCCTGGAGACGGGCGCGGATGACTATCTGCCCAAGCCCTACTCGTCGCGTGAGCTGCTCGCCCGCATTCGCGCCCAGGTGCGTCGGGCCCGGGGCAAGGCGGGTCCCTCCACGCAGCCCGTGCAGGCGGGGCGACTGCTGCTGGACCCTCGCAGCCTCCGCGCGACGCTGGATGGACGGCCGTTGCAGCTCACGACGTACGAGTTCAGCCTGCTGCGCGTACTGGCCGAGCGCGCGGGCCGCGTCCTCAGTCGTGAGCAGCTGCTCGACCTGGTGAAGGGCAGCGCGGACGAGGTGTTCGACCGCTCCGTGGACGTGCACATCTTCCGGCTCCGTCAGAAGCTGGAGGTGGACCCGCGCAATCCCCTGTTGCTGAAGACGGTGCGCGGCGCCGGCTACATGCTCGCCACCGGAGAGGAAACGTGAGTCGTCTGCGGACGCCTGGCCGGCTGCTGCTGCGCATCTATCTGGTGGGAATCGCCCAGCTGGTGCTGGTCGTCGCCACCCTCTACATCGCCCGCTTCTTCATCCTGGACAAGCCACTGCGGCACGGCTTCGCGCGCAATGCCGCGTACAACATCCGGGAGTGGGAGGAGCTGCTGGGGGACCCGGTGGCCCTCCAGGCGTCGCTGGACCGCGCCGCGCGGCTGCTCGAGGCCCGGGTGACGCTGCGAGATGTGTCCGGGCGGCTCATCGCCACGAACTCCGCGGCACCTTCCCCCGCCCTGGGGCCCGTGGAGCTGGAGCAGCTGGCCGCGCGGGGTCAGCGGTTCTCGGGAGGGCCTCCTCCGCACTCGCTCACGTTGCCCATTCCCGAGGAAGGGCCGGTGGAGGCCTACGCCACCATCATCACCCGTCCCCCCGAGCCTCCTCCGGGCAACACCGCGCTCGTGCTCGGCGCGGTGCTGCTGTGTACGGCCATCACCTCGCTGGCCTTCGCTCGCACCCTGGCCGGTCCGCTCCAGCGACTGGCGGAGGTGGCGCGCGCGCTGGGCGAGGGGAAGCTGGACACGCGCACGGGCATCCGCCGGCGTGACGAATTGGGACAGGTGGCGGAGGCCTTCGACGAGATGGCGGGGCGAATCACGAATCTCTTGCGCTCGCAGAAGGAGCTGCTGGCCAACGTGTCGCACGAGCTGCGCACGCCGCTGGCGCGCATCCGCGTGGCGTTGGACCTGGCGGAAGAGGGTGACGCGGCCACCGCGCGGGAGATGCTGACGGACATCACCGGAGACCTGTCGGAGCTGGAGCGGTTGGTGGACGACGTGCTCACCACCGCGAAGCTGGACCTGGCCTCGGAGGGCGCGAGCACGGGGACTCCGCATCTGCGGCCCGAGCAGGTGGAGATTCAAGGACTGGTGGAGAAGGCGGCCTCTCGCTTCCGCTCCGCGCGTCCGGAGCGCGTGTTGGAGGTGAGCGTCGATGGCACGATGCCCACGCTGGAGGCGGACCCCGTGTTGCTGCGGCGCGCGCTGGACAACCTGCTCGACAACGCGGGCAAGTACTCCGAGTCTCCGACGCCGGTGCGCCTGCGCGCCCAGGCGGACACGTTGGGGGCGCTGTCGTTGGAGGTCTGCGACGAGGGCATCGGCATCGAGCCGGAGGACCTGTCCCGCGTAGGCACGCCGTTCTTCCGCACGGACCGCAGCCGCGCGCGCCGTACGGGAGGCGTGGGCATGGGCCTGGCGCTGGCCCGCCGCATCGTCGATGCGCATGGCGGGACGTTGACGCTGGAGAGCCAGCCGGGCGTGGGCACCACGGCCCGCATCCTGCTACCCGTCCCGTATGCCGAGTCGCGCATCGAGGGGTAGCGCGCCTCCTCCCGCGCGGCGGCCATGACTAGAGGCCGACGTGAAACGTCGTCACTGCCTGGGTCTCGTCGTGCTTCAAGAGGGTCACCCGGGCCGTGGGCGCGCCGCTGTGCTGGAACGCGAAGGTGAGCAGCCCGCGCATGAAGTGCGGCGGGTCCGCCTGCCGGCGGGGATGATCCAGGAACTCCCGCACCGGATACAGGCTCAGCTCCCAGCCGCCGTCATCGCCCCGAGGCGTCACCGAGACGTCGAGGAAGTTGTTGATGGAGCGCAGGTTGCGCGCCATGCGCAGCAACATCTTCTCCGGGCCCACCACCTGGGCGAAGTCCACGAGCGCCGTGCCCATGCGCGCCTGGATGAACCGCTCAGCGAAGCGCAGGCCCAGCGCGTACTCCGCCGTCTCTCGGTCCGTGTGGGGCGGGCTGCTCGCCGCCGCCAGCAGTTGGATGGCCTTGGGCCATACCGCGCACGGGTAGGCGGTGTGCAGGGGGCGGTGCGCGAAGAGGCCCTGTCGCTCCAGCGCCTTCAAGGTGAGCGGTGTCAGGGGCGCCGCCGTCGACAGCAGCGTCTCCAGCGCGTATCCGAACACCACGGGCTCGCGCCCGGGGGCCCGCGTCAATGCCAGCGCCATGTGTCCTACCTCCGAATGAGGGGACGGCGAGAAGCCGCGTCCCCGTGAGGAGGTGGAGACTGCCCCCCGCCGCTGTCCTGGGCGTTGCGCGGGTGTGAAGAAAGGTTAACGAGGCCCGGGCGTGGTGAAACGCGCGGCGAGCTCCTGCAGCCGCGAGGCCCTGGCCCGCAGGTCCTCCACCGAGCGGGCGATCTGCTCCACGCCCGACACGGACTCCGCCGAGCGCACCGAGAGCGCCTGGATGCGCCCCGCGATGGACTCACCCGACGCGGACTGGCGCGCGTTCTGCTCCGCCATCGTCTCCACGCGCTCGCCCAGCTCCTTCACCCCGGACAACAGCCGCGCCAGCGCCTCGCCCGCGGCCGAGGACAGGCCCATGCCCTCGTTCACCTTCGACGTGCCCTTGCGCATCAACTCCGCGGCCGCCGCCGTGTCCGCTTCGTTCTTCGTCAGCAGCACGCGCACCTGGCTGGCGGCCTCGTGTGTGCGCTCCGCCAGCTTGCGCACCTCGCCCGCCACCACGGAGAAGCCCTTGCCGTGCTGCCCCGCGCGCACGGCTTCTATCGCCGTGTTCACCGCCAGCATCCGCGTCTCGTCCGCCACCGCCTGGATGAGCTGGAGCATCCGCTCCGTGGCCCGGCCAGACGCCTGGAGCTGCTCCACCGTGCGTGACGAGCGCTCCACCACGTCGACGATTTCCACCATCTTCCGCGACGCCTGGTCCACCGCCACGCCGCCCGCGCGCGCCACCTGCCCGTGGCCCGCCGCCGCTTCCGCCGCGTCTCGCGCCGCCGCCGCGCCCCGCGAGACATGCAGGCTCATGTCCTGCACCGACTCGGCCGCGCGCTGGAGCGACTCCGACTGCTCGCGCGTCGTGCGCGACAGGCCGTCCGTGGAGACGCGGATGCGCTCGGCGTCCGCCGCCGTGGCGCCCGCCGCCTCCACCAGCGCATCCACCACTTCGCGCAGGCCCGTCACCATGCCGTTGAAGGCCAGGGTGAGTTCGCCCACCTCGTCCGCGGTGCGCACCTCCACCCGCACGGACAAGTCGCCCTTTGCCACCTGGCGTGCCGCCGCCGCGAGCGCGCGCACCGGCCGCACCACCCGCCGCGACACATAGGCGCCCGCCAGCACCGCCAGCACCAGCGCGCCGCCCACCGCGACGAGGATGCGCTGTCGCACCGCCGCGACCTCCCGGTCGATGTCCTCCACGTACACGCCCGTGCCGAGCACCCAGCCCCACGGCTCGAAGAGCTTCACGTAGCTCTCCTTGGGGATGGGCTCCGGCGAGCCCGGCCGCGTCGCCTCGTAGCCCAGCGAGCCTTCGCCGTGCGCGCGCACCAGGGTGACGATGTCGATGAACACCGGCCGCCCGCGCACGTCGCGGTAGCCCTTCATGTCCTTGCCCACCATCGTCGGCAGGTGCGGATGCATGATCAGCCGCGTCTCCAGGTCGTTCACCCAGAAGTACTCCACGCTCGAGTAGCGCAGGGACTGGAGCAGGGCGGAGGCCTGCTGTTGCGCCGCTTCGCGCGTCAGCGCTCCGGAGCGCTCGCGCGCCTCGTACTCCCGCAGGACTCCGTAGGCCGTCTCCACCGCCTGCCGCAGCCCGCGAACCCGGTCCGCGTGGAGCTGCGCGCGAAGCTGCGGCAGCACATAGCCCAGGATGGCGACGAGCAGCGGCAGGGCCACCACGCCCATCGCCACGCAGAGCTTCACCAGCAGGTTGCGCCGTCCGAGCGCCATCGCCGCCGCAGCCTAGTCCCCCCGCCCCCGGCGCGCGCGACTCCCAAGGTCGTCCTCCGCTCGAATGCCACCGGTTGTCGCAGGTCCTGCCTCCCGCTGCGTACCCCGCGTGCGGCAGGGCGAGCTCAAGAGGCGCGCGGTCCGTCGTCCTCCATGCCCGCTCGCGGATGGCCTCGGGCACTCATCGAACGGACCCGACATGCGCCCGCGAAGCCACTCCCACGTCGCCGACGCGCGAGCCCGATATGCCACGCTCGACGTGGCGGGCGCACCCTCGCGGACTCATGACGTGGCGATGCTCCGGACTGGGGATACAACCTTGGGGGGAGGCCCTCGCGGCAGGACTCTCCGGCACCGTAGGAAAATTGCCGCCCGACGTCACAGGTCGTCCGAAAAGGGGGCCTCTCCCTCTGTATTCAGGGGGCCGGGGTGCCCCTGGAAGACCGGTCTTCCGTCGAGGAAAAGGGGCGGGTATGGAGGCACTCCGAACCCCGAAAGTCTCCCTCTGGGACGGTAACCCGCTGGGTGAACAACCTGAGGCTGACCCGACAAGTTCTGTCTGTCTGCCTCTATACGTCCTATGCCAGCGGCCAAACGTTTCGGGTCGGTAAGGCATGGACAAGAAACTGGCAACCACCATCGGAGCGGCTGCGCGAGTCGCGCGGAACCGGCTGGAGCTCACACAAGCTGACGTGGCCGAACGCATCGACGTGGCCACCGAGGTTTATGGGCGTCTGGAGCGCGGCGGCATGCTTCCCAGCGTGCAGACGCTGCTGAAGCTGTGTCACGAGCTTCATGTCTCCGCGGACGAGCTGCTGGGGCTCGTCTCGCACGGCACCGCGTCCGCGCGCACCAGCGAGCCGTCGTCAGCACCTCCCGAGCGACCGGAAGTCCGTCGCTTGCTTCGCACCGTGCGTCAGCTCGAAGCCCCCCACGTGAAGCTGCTGGGGCTGGTGGCCAACGCCCTGGGCCGGCGCTAGCGCGCCGCCCATTTCAGGGCGCCGGCCCGCGCCCACCTCCCGCCTCACTCACAGACTCGACAACAGGCGATCCAACTCGTCCGGCTTCACGGGCTTGACGATGTGCAGGTCGAAGCCCGCCTTGAGCGCCCGGTCGTGTCCCTCTGGCCCGCCGTAGCCCGTAATCGCGACGAGGCGGATGTCGCGGCCCACGCGCGAGCGCAGCTCCTGAGCCACCCGGTAGCCGTCCAGCCCTGGCAGGCCAATGTCCACCAGCGCCAGCTCCGGCCGCCGTTGCACCGCCAGCTCCACGCCCCGCAAGCCGTCCGGTGCCTCTTCCACCTGGTGGCCCCACAGCTCCAACAGCTCCCGCATGGCCTGACGCGCGTCCGGGTTGTCCTCCACCAGCAGGATGTGCCGCCCCGCGCGCGTGCGCCGGGGGAGCGGCGCGGGCGCTGTCTCCTCCATGAAGTGCAGGAGCGGCAGCCTCACCTCGAACTCGGAGCCCTTGCCGGTGCCGTGGCTGCGCGCGGTGACCTGACCTCCGTGCAACTGCACCAACTGGCGCACCAGCGTCAGGCCGATGCCCAGGCCCCCGCGCGTGCGCTCCAGGGACGTGTCCGCCTGGGCGAACAGGTCGAAGATGCGGGGCAGCACGTCCTGGGGGATGCCGATGCCCGTGTCGCGCACGCGCACCACCGCCTGCGCGCTCCCATTCACGCCCTCGTGCTCCACGCGCAGGGTGATGTGGCCGGTGTCGGTGTACTTGGCGGCGTTGTCCAGGAGGTTGGTGAAGATCTGCTCCAGCCGCGTGGCGTCGCCCGTCAGCCACAGCGGACTGTCCGGCAGCGACACCTCCAGCCCCAGGCCGCGTGCCTCGGTGCCGGGGCGGATGACCTGGATGACCTGGAGCAGCACCGCGCGCAAATCCAACCGGCCCGTGCGCAGCTCCACCTTGCCGCGCGTAATCCGGCTCACGTCCAGCAAGTCATCCACCAGGCGCGCCAGGTGGTGCGTCTGCCGGTGGATGATGCCGCGCATCCGCGCTTCCTTGAGGTTGTCGGTCGGGTTGCGCTCCAGGATGCCGATGGACGTCATGATGGCGGCCAGGGGATTGCGCAGCTCGTGCGCCAGCATGGCGAGGAACTCGTCCTTGCGCCGGTCCATCTCCGCCAGCTCGTTGGCGCGCCTGCGGGCCGCCTGCTCCGCGTGACGCAGCCGCTGGAGCGAGCGCACCGTGGCGACCAGCTCCGAGGCGTCGAAGGGCTGGGTGAGGTATGCGTCCGCGCCGGCGTCCAGGCCCCGCGCCTTCTTGTCGGAGGTGACGAAGGTGGCGGACGTGTGCATCACCGCGATGGACGCGGTGTCCGGGTTGGCGCGCAGCCTCGCGCAGACCTCGTAGCCACTGATGTCCGGCAGCTTCACGTCGAGGACGATGACGTCCGGCCGGTGCTGCTCGGCCATGAGCAGCGCGGCCATGCCGGTGGCGGCCTCCAGCACGGTGTAGCCCGCCATCTCCAGGATGCGGTTGACCAGGTAGCGGTTGGCGTCGTCGTCGTTGACGTTGAGGACGGTGGCCAGTCGAGGTTCAACCACGTCTTCCCTCCTGTGGCGTGTGGGAACCCAGACCCGCCTTGGCCAGGGCGTCGCGGATGCGGCTGATGGCCACCTCGCGACTGAGCGTGTGCTTGGAGAGGATGGCGGACGTCTCGTTCGCCAGTCGGGCGCGCTCGTCCTCGCGCAGCTCGTGCGAGGTGTGGAGGATGATGGGAATCTCGCGCGTGCGTGGATCCGCCTTCAGCGCGTCCAGCACGTCGAAGGCGGTGATGTCCGGCAGGATGAAGTCCAGGAAGATGAGCTGCGGCACCTGCTCGCGCGCCAGCCGGACACCGTCGACGCCGCCCGCGGCCTCCAGCAGCGCGTAGGGCATGTCCTTGAGCAGCTGCTTGAGCAGGTAGCGGTGCACGTCGTCGTCGTCGATGATGAGGATGCGCTCCACCGGCCCGCTGCGCGCCAGCTCCTGGAGCTTTCGCTGCAGGCGGCCCTCGTCCACCGGCTTGAGCCAGAACTCGTCTGCGCCCAGCGCGCGCGCCTTCTGCTCGCGGTCCGTCACCGTGACGACGAGGATGGGGATGTCCCGCGTGGCCTCGCCGTTCTTCATCTCCGCGAGGAAGTTCCAGCTCGTCTCGCCCTCCAACATGACGTCCAGCACCATGGCGGCGGGACGCACGCGCTGGAGCACCCGGCGCGCCTCGTCCGTGCTGCGCACCGGCAGCACCTGGAAGCCCGAGCGCGCCAGGTACTTCTCGTAGAGGAACAGCGTCTGCCGGTCGTCCTCCAGCACCAGCACCGGCGCGCGGCCCGGCTCCAGGTGCTGGCTGCGCTCGGCCAGCCCCGCCATCTCCGAGACCTCCATGTGGACGCGGGGAATGGTGACGGTGAACGTGGAGCCCGCGCCCGGCTGGCTCTGGAGGGTGAGCGTTCCGCCCAACAGCTCCACCAGCCGGCGCGCCAGCGGCAGGCCCAGGCCCGTGCCCTTCACCTTGCGCTGGATGTGGCTGTCTATCTGCGTGAACTCCTCGAAGACGCGCTCGTGGTTCTCCGGAGCGATGCCGATGCCCGTGTCGCGCACGGTGAAGATGACCGTGTCTCGTGGACCCGGGGCCGCGGACACGGTGACGTGGCCGGACTCGGTGAACTTCACCGCGTTGGACACCAGGTTGCGCAGCACCTGGCTCAGCCGCGTCTCGTCCGTCTCCAGCTCCAGCGGCTCGGCCGGCTCCACCAGGCGCAGCTCCACGGGGGCGTCGGCGGGCACCAGCGGACGCATCATTCCGCGCAGCGCGCCGAGCAGGTCGCGCACCACGAAGTGGCTGTGGCGCAGCGTGGCCTTGCCCGCCTCCACCTTGGACAAATCCAACAGGTCGTTGACCAGCTCGAAGAGCGACTCGGCGGAGTTGCGGATGAAGGTGACCTGCTTCTCCTGCTCGGAGGACAGCGGGCCGTTGATGGGATTGAGCAGGACCTTGGACAGGCCGAGGATGGAGTGCAGCGGCGTGCGGAACTCGTGGCTGACGTTGGCGACGACGCGGTTCTTGATTTCGGCCGCGCGATGCAGCCCCTCCGCCTTCTCGTCCAGCGCGGCGTGCAGGCTGCGCATGCCCCGGTTGGATTCGCTCAGCTCCTGGTTGAGCCGTGCCAGTTCGTCCGCGCGGCGCTTGAGTTCGCGGCGCTGCCCCTCCGTCTCGCGGTGCAGAGCGGACAGCTCGCTCATCGAGGAGCTGATCTGCTCCAGCGCGTGGCCGTAGTCCTCCGGCACCAGGCTGCCCACCAGCAGCACCCCGCCGTCGTGTGGGCGCGCGCGGAAGGCGAACGTGCAAGGCACGTCGTCGCGACAGAGGATGAGCTCCCAGCCGTCCACGCGCTCGTCGCGGGCCTGCACCAGCAGCTTGTCGACCTTGTCCTCGGTGCCCTGGGCGGCGAGCGCCCGCAGCGCCTTGCCGGGCTTCGCGTCGAGCACGTCCCGCGCGCGGGCATCCACCCAGGTGAGCGTCCCCTGCGCGTCACACACCAGGGCGACCTCGCGGCTCAGGTCGTCGAAGGTGGGGCGGTCCTCGGGCGTGGCGCCGCTCATGAGCGCGTCTCGTCCCAGGAGACACCGGCGGTGGCGAGCAGCGCCCGGGCCTGGGGATGCCGGCCCCCGAGGACCAGCTTCAGCATCCCGAGCACGGAGGGAAACGCCAGCAGGCCGAAGCCACGCCGAGGCCAGAAGCCCAGGTACCAGCGCACGTGGTCCGCCATCAACGCGGGCTTGCCGGCGTCGAGTGCGTCCGCGAGATATGACAGCTGGAGTCGCAGTTCATCCTCCAAACGAGGCCGGTCCTCCGGCGTGAGGTAGAGGGCCAGGCGTGCAGTGGCGGCTCGGGACAGCTCCGAGGCGTCATCTTGCAGCGCACGCGAGGGCCCTTCCGGATAGCGCAGGGCTTCCCGGGCGGCGCGTACATGCTCGTACGGCTCGGTGCCGGGGCCCCAACCCTCGGCCTCCAACGCGGTGGCCAGCCCGGCGAAATTCAGGTCGAGGTGGAGGGTGGCCATTCCTCTCGACACCAGCAAGGTGCGAAGCCACCGCGCATAGCCCTCCATGACGGAGGGACGGTGCTCGTCGAGGGATTGCACAAGGTAGCGCACATGGAAGCGGGCATCCTCGTCGCCGAAGCGGCGGGCCCGCTCGGCGCCGTAGCGCGCCTCCCAGAAGGGGTCCTGATACATCGCCTCGACGGAGGCGTGTGCGAGGGCATCGGCGCGCGCTTCGACCAGGCGGCTCGGTGTCTCCATGTGGGTTCCTCAAACTCCCAGGGTGCGGCAGGCGGCGGAGACCAGCTCACGCGCGTCCTTGCCGTGAAAGCTCACGTCCAGTTCCTTCTCCAGCCCCTGTGCCCAGCGGAACGCATGCCCGCCCACGGCGATGGGCACGTCGGGCAGGGCTTCGCGCGCGTGCTCCACCGCTCGGCGCAGGGCCGGCAGGTGGTAGGACATGGTCACGGAGAGCGCGAGCAGGTCGGGCCTCACCTCGCGCAGCATGCGCGCCAGGTGCTCGGGCGGCACGTTGGCCCCCAGGAAGCGCACCTCGAAGCCCGCCATCTCCAGGAAGTCGCTGGCCATGCGCGCGCCCATCTCGTGCAGCTCGCCCTCCACGCAGGACATCATGACGAGCTTGCCGTTGGGCGGGTCCCTGGGGAGGTGGCGGTAGAGGTGCGCGAGCGCGAGCTGGGAGATGGCGGTGGCCAGGTGCTCCTGCGCGACGGAGATGATGTTCTCCTGCCACAGCCGGCCAATCTCGTACTGGGCCTGCTGGATGACGTCCAGGTGCAGCACCTGGAGCGGGACGCCCACGAGCAGCCCCTCATCCACGAGCAGGCGAAGGGCTTCCCTCCGGTTGCCAGCGAGCTGGGCGGTCAGGTACCGGGCCCGAAGGTGGGAAAGGGTGTCTTCGGTCTCAATCACGGATGTCACGAGCTCGGAGGGAGGTCGAGTACCGGAAAGTAGTGACGGGGTCGCGTTTCGTTACAGTCGAGTACAGCGGAGCCCGGGCGTTTTCATCGACAACCCGACACTCGACGGGGGCGAAGCCGAGCGGCTGCCGCCCCGGCGGCCCTGTAGATTTTGCAGACGGCGCCGGCGGATGGGTTTTGCCTCCTGGGTGAATCGGGGTAGGGACGAATTCGCGAGGAGGCCGGTGACAGTTTCGCGAGGCACCGGTGTTCCCTTCACCGAAACGAGGGAGGCGCGACTCCGGTGTCAATCGATGTGGAGGCCTATTACCGCCGCTACGGCCCCCAGGTGCTCCGGCGCTGCCGCTTCCTCCTGCGTGACGAGGAGAAGGCCGTGGACGCCATGCACGATGTGTTCGTGCAGCTGCTGCGCTACCAGGGGGCGTTGAAGGACGCCGCTCCGTCCAGCCTGCTGCACCGCATCTCCACCACCGTGTGCCTCAACCGGCTGCGAGGGGCGAAGCGCAGGCCCGAGGACCGGGAGGATGAGCTGGTGTTGCAGATCGCCTCGGCGGACGACACCGAGTCGCGCGCCAGTGCCCGAGGGATGTTGGACAAACTCTTCGGCCGCGTGCCGGCGTCCAGCCGGGACATCGCCGTGCTGCACCTGGTGGATGGGATGACGCTGGAGGAGACGGCCGCCGAGGTGGGCCTGTCCGTGTCGGGCGTGCGCAAGCGCCTGCGCGCGCTGACGTCGGCGCTGCACGAGCTGGAGCTGGAGGCCGCATGAATTCCCCCTCACGCATTCCGGACTGGCTGTTGGAGCGAATCGCGCTGGGCGAGCTGCCGCCCGAGGAGCTCGCCGCCGCGCGCGCCCGGCTCGCGCAGGAGCCCGGGGGCCCGGAGCGGCTCGCCGCGCTGGAGACCGACTCGCGCGTCACCCTGGAGCGGCTGTCGCCCGAGCGCGTGGCCCGCGAGGTGGACACCCGCTTTCGCCGCGGCGCTCCCGCGCGCGAAGCTCCGGCTCGTTCCCCGTGGCTGACGTCGGCCATGGGCCTGGTGCCGGTGCTCGCGGCGCTCGCGCTCTTCGTCGTCGTGCAACCCGAGTCCGGCTCACCGACGCAGGAGCCGACGACGGGGGCGCTCGCGGGCCTGGAGCCGGAGCTCACGCGCTCCAAGGGACTGACGCCCCGGCTGGAGGTCCACCGCCAGCGTGCCCAGGCGGACGAACTGCTCGCCGAGGGCGCCGTGGCCGTCGCGGGTGACGTGGTGCAACTGGCGTACGTGGCGGCGGGGCAGACCCACGGCGTCATCCTCTCCGTGGACGGACGCGGCTCCGTGACGCTGCACGCGCCGGAGCACGGGGCCCAGGCCGCGACGCTCGCGCCCTCCGGCACCCAGCGGCTCGCCGGGGCCTACGAGCTGGATGACGCACCGCGCTTCGAGCGCTTCTTCCTGGTGACGTCGGGCCAGCCCTTCGACGTGGCGCCGGTGCTGGAGGCGGCCCGGACGCTGGCGGCGTCTGCCGACGCGCACACCGCGTCCCTCTTATTGCCCGAGGGCTTGACGCAGGTGTCCTTCACGCTTCAAAAGTAAGGGGTGATGAAACCCTGCGCCCTTCTCGCACTGTGGCTGTGGGCGGGGGCGGCGGCCGCGGAAGTCGGCGCGGCACGCCCCCTCGCGCTGGTGGAGGGTGAAGGTGTGTTCGCGCAGAGCGCGCCGGAGCCGGGGCTGACGCCGGGCCGCCGGGGGCTGCGCAAGGGCAACGTCCACATGGAGCTGTGGGCCAGCGACATCCAGCTCGCCAACCTCGCGGTGAAGGTGGGCGGAGGGCCCGTCTACCTGACGCTGCTCGCCGGCATCGAGCCGGGCAGCCGCAACGAGGCCCGCTTCAGCTTCGGCCTGGGTGTGGGCGGCCACGTGGTGATGTCGCACCGCTTCTGGCTGGACCTGGACGTGACGGGCGGCGCGGTGCAGCCGGTGCAGAAGCCGCTGGAGGGTGACGGCGGCAACGTGCTGGGCCAGGCCCGGGTGATGCTGGGGGTCCAGGTGCTGCCTCGCCTGGCCGTGTTCGTCGGCCCCACCTACAACCTGTGGTTCGTGTGGGGACAGCCGGACTTCGCGTCGGTGACGCGCATGTCCGTGAGCCAGAGCCAGCCGAAGGCGGACCAGCGCCTCCAGCACTGGCCCGGACTCCAGCTCGGCCTGCACTTCTGAGCGGCGCCTACTCCAGCTTGCTGGCGCGCAGCACGGTGGCGTCGCCGGCGGGGCCCGCCTTGGGCCGCGTCTCCAGCGAGCCGCGGAGCTTGAGGCCGCCCGCCGTCGTGCGCTGCATCAGCGACTCCATCTGCTGCTCGTTGCCCCCCGTCACCGCCGACAGGTCCAGCTCGTGGATGGGAATCGCGTCCATGTCCGGCTTGTCCGCCAGCACGGCGTTGTAGGTGGGGCAGGGCGGGGCGAAGCAGCGCACGCCGCTGTCCTTGACGATGTAGACGGCGCTCTCACCCGCCTTGGCCTCGCCGCCGTTGCCCGGGGTGGGCGGAGGCGCGACGGGGGTGCCGCTCTGGTCTCCACTGGGGGCGGCGGCCGTCTCCGCGGAGGGCTGCCGGGAGTCGCCGCTGGGCGTGCCGGGCTCGTTCGAGGGCGTCGAAGAGGAGGCGGACGGCTTGCTACAGCCGGCGGCGAAGCCCAGCGCGAGGGCGGCGAGCAACAGCGGGCGGACGTTCATGGGAAGCTCCGGAAGGCGAGTAGACAGGGAGTGTCCATCGCCCACGAGGCAAGGGCCAGTCCCCTGTCTGGCCAGCTGACCACCAGTCAGTTGAACTGGGGGTGACTGAATGCCCGTGCAGCGCGACTGGGAGTCTCATGAGAGGCGTCGAGGACCTGTCGGGCGCGAAGACGGGGGCTCGCGCGTCGTTGACGCTCCCTATGCCACGGGCTACATCGGCCCCCTGATCGGCCCCTCGGGGCCGAGACCTTTAAGGACGCCCTCCGATGGAATTCCGCATCGCCGCCGACGAGCTGAAGAAGGCCCTCTACCGCGCTCAGGGCATCGTGGAGCGCAAGACGACGATGCCCATCCTCGCGAACGTGCTCGTCAACGCGACGAAGGGGGGCATCACCGTCACCGCCTTCGACCTGGACATCGGCATCGTCTCCGAGCACCCCGCCGAGGTCATCAAGCCGGGCGCCGTCACGCTCAGCGCCAAGTACGTCTTCGACATCGTCCAGAACCTGCCCGACGCGCAGGTGACGTTGAAGAAGCTGGCCAACAACTACGTGGACATCTCCAGCGGCTCGGCCCACTTCAAGATTGTCGGCATGGCCGCCGAGGAGTACCCGAAGCTGCCCAAGGAGGAGAGCGCTCCGCTGGTGCAGGTGGGTGGCAACACCCTGCTGGAGATGATCAAGAAGACCCAGTTCGCCATCTCCAGCGACGAGACGCGCTACATCCTGAACGGCGTCTTCTTCGAGCCGCAGCCCTCCGGCAAGGTCCGCATGGTGGCCACGGACGGCCACCGGCTGTCGCTCATCGAGCGCGAGCTGACGGGTGACTTCAAGCTCAAGAGCGGCGTCATCATCCCGCGCAAGGGCCTGATGGAGCTCAAGCGCCTGTTGGACGAGGCCCCGGATGCGGAGTGCCACCTGGGCTTCGCGGAGAACTCCGCCCTGTTCAAGAAGCCCGGCCTCACCATGGTGATGCGGCTCATCGACGGGCAGTTCCCCGAGTACCAGCGCGTCATCCCCAAGGAGGGCGAGAAGGTCGTCCTCGTGCCCAAGGTTCGCTTCCTGGAGGGGCTCAAGCGCATCGCGCTGTTGTCCGCGGACAAGAGCAACGCGGTGCGCATCGGCCTGGAGGAGAACAAGCTGGTCATCACCGCGAGCAACCCGGACCTGGGTGAAGCGCGCGACGTGGTGGAGCTGGCGTACCGGGGCAATGACATCACCGTGGGCTTCAACGCGCGCTACCTCACGGACGTGCTCGCCGTCACGGACACGGACGAGGTGAGCTTCGAGCTGGGTGACGAGCACAGCCCCGGCGTGCTGCACGCGCCCGGTGACCGCACGTTCACCGCGGTCGTCATGCCCATGCGCGTCTGAGTCGCTTCACGGCCGGGAGCCCCGCGCTCCCCAAGTCGTCCCGCGCCCATGCGAGTCCGCGCCGAGTCCTGGCCGGGTCGCATGGGCTTTTTATTGCCGGGCGGCACAGGCGCCGTCGAGTGCGCGTGCCGTGAGGTCGCGGGAGACGGGCTGGCGCCAGCGGGATGCCGCCTTCTGGACGGGAAGGGTGACGTCGGAGCGGGGCGCCTGTCGGGTGGAACAGTCATGGGCGACCCATCGTTCACTCTCGCGAGGGGGCGTGGGCTCGGGGGCCTGCCGGAAGCCGGGGCCGCTTTTATAGTGAGGCCGTGGCCACGCACCCGGACAACCTGCGCGCACGACTCGAGGACCGCGCGGACCTCCTGGAGGCCACGCGCCTGCGCTACCAGGCCCTGCGGGGGATGCTGGAGGCCTTCTTCTGGAAGGACCGCGTCCGCGCCCACTTCGAGCTGTTGCGCGAGGTGGCGCAGGTGCAGCCGGAGGTGGATGCCACGCTCGCCGCGCTGAAGCGTCGCGCCGCCGCCGAGGCGTGGCCCCTCGACGCCGCGCCCATGAAGCTGATGGCGGAGGTGGAGCGCCTGCGGGCGGCCGTCCAGCACGCGGCCCTGCGCAGGCTGCCGGAGGCGGAGCGCTCGGTGCCGTTGGGCGAGGCGCTGCTGCGGCTGGAGGAGGTCGTGCTGGAGGCGGGGCCGCTGCTGGGCAGGCGCACCTGGGCCCGCGCCGTGGAGCTGTTGCCCCGCAACCTCCCGGAGCTGCGCGCCGCGTGCGCCGCCGCCGAGGTGTGTGAGCGCGTCTTCAAGCGCCCCACGCCCCAGGGGGTGCTGCCCTTCAACGAGGCGGAGGCCGATGAGCTGCGCCGCGCCCTGCCGCTCGCCGATTCGGCGCTGGCCGCGCTGTGGCAGCGCCTGGAGCACTTCGACACCAGCGGGCGGGTGAAGGACTTCCTGGCGCGCCGGGCTTCTCGCGTGCCGCTGCACGTGCCGCGAAGTGGACCAGAGCTGGTGCTGCACGCGGCCTTCTGGCACGGCGTGGCGCGGGCGCGGTTGCGCGCGCTGCTGGACGACCGGCTGGCCCCCGTCATACCGCTCGAGCAGGAGGTCCCGGAGCTGCTGCCGTGGCTGGCCGCGCGAGAAGGGGCCGCGACGAGCGGACGGGGTGATTCAAGGCTCGCCGCGGGCGAGGTCTTCGACGAAGGACGCGCGGGCCTGTTCGAACTGGCCGCGGAGCTGGCCTCCCTGTCGCGCGAGCGTCCCACCGGGGCCTGGAGCGAGGAGTCCGCGTGGGCCCGGTTGTGGAGCGCCGCGCAGCGGGCCCGCGACGAGGGCGGCACCGACGTGGAGCGCCTGCGCGATGCCCTGCGCCTGTTCATCATCCTGCACGGCAAGGCGCAGACGCCGGCCCGGCTGTTCTCTCCCTCGCGCGCCCAGCCGCGTGCGTCCGAGGACGGGGGGCCGGACATGACGCACGTCAAGGACCTGCCCGCGCTGGTGCAGGCCGCGAGGAACGCGGCCTCCCGCCCGGGTTGAGCGGGAGGTAAGGGCCGTCCCGCTTCAGCCTGTCGCGGGCGTGTCGTCCACGAGGGGCATCAACCGCGAGGCGAGCGCCGCCAGCAGGGCATCCTCCGCGAAGGCCGCCGCCAGGGCGGGCACGTGGAGCTTCCCCGTGGCCAGCTTCCTCAGTGAGTAGAAGGCCCAGGTGGAGGCCATGGCCGCGAGGCCGCCCAGCGTCGCCGCGAGCACGACGCGCCGCCGCGTCTGCCCCGACACCGACGACGCCGCCGCCACGGTGCCCATGAAGATGCGGCCCGTCATGGGCACCCACTTCACGCGCGCGGGCGTCTTCGGCAGCTTGTCCGCCACCAGTTCGCCCAGCGCGAGCACCTCCAGCACCCGGGGCACCCACGGCTTCGACAGGGCGACGGACAGCGGGTCCGTCCTCGCGTCTGGAGACTGGGCCAGCCTGCGACTCACCAGCGTGGGCGCGCTCAGACTTCGCATGCCCGCGAGCACTCCCAGCCCCACGGGGGTCAACCAATGTCCTCGTTCCACGGCCTCCACCTCCTCTTCCACGTGTGACTTCAGTCGTCCTGGCGCGCGCTGCGCGAAGATGCGCACCGGGCCCAGCTCTTCCAGCGCATGTCCCGAATGGGCCATCGTGCCCTGGTGCTCCGGCAGGCCCGCGAACTCCGGGTGGTGCCACGTCAGCTCGCGCAGGCGCGCATGTGTCAGCCGATGCCAGGCGCGTTGATAACGCTTGCCCACGAGCGCGAAGCCCAGGCGGCTCCACGCGTTGGGGAACTTCCCGGGCCGCCAGCTCGCCTCGATTTCGAAGCGCACCTCGCCGGTGTCGTGGTGCTTGCGCAAGAGGAACCACTCGCGCCCCTCCTCGATGTGGCCCTCCAGCGTCTCGAAGCTGAAGCCATACACGCTGCACGTCTCGCCAATCTCCAGCCGCGTGTCACCCACGCGCACCGCGCACAGGAAGCGCAGCCGCTCGGCCAGGGACTTCAGCTCCAACAGCACCGTGCGCCCATGCAGCGGCGTGTCGGAGGAGAAGTGCCAGCGGACGATGCGAGGGTCGGAGAAGTCGAAGGTCTCCAGCACGCCTCGGGCGCGCTCGAAGAGGCCCGTGGGAGACGGCGGGCCCGGCTGCTCGCGGCCCAGCGTGGACACCGAGTGCACCTGGTTCCAGCCCGCCTCCAGCGTCATCTCTCCCGACGCGGCCGTGAAGTTGCGCGCCAGCGCTCGCGCCTGCGCCAGAAGGGGGGCCAGCTCGTCGTCCGTCCAGCCGGAGAACCAGCGCCACTCAATCATCGGCGTCGTCTCCTCGCGCGAGGAACGTGGGTCCCGACATCACATCGCCACCCTCCGGCTCCTCGCCCAGCTCCCGGGTGTCCGCGTGGATGCCACCCACCACGCCCTCGCCCGCGGAGAGGGCCACGCGCAGGACGAACTCCGTCCAGGTGTTGGTCTGCATCGCCTCGCCCGCGGTGACGAAGCCCCAGTGGTGCATGTGCGAGCCGGAGCGCGCGCGGCTGCGGATGTGGAAGAGCACGTCCCCGTACTCGTTGCGGTACGCGCCGAAGGTGATGCGCCCCGCCTCCGGGTGGCCCGGCAGCGTGGCGAGCGTCAGGCTCTGACGGTCCTTGTGGATGACGCGCACGCCGAAGGTCCCCGCGCCGTGGATGCGCACCGTGAGCAGCTCGCCCATCGCCAGTGGCTGGTCCTCGCGGGACGGGGACTCGCGCTCGAACACACACAGCTCCTCCGGCGCGAACTCGGAGAACCTCCGCGCCACCCAGTCCAGGAGGTCGGCGGGCCGGTGGCGACAGTGCCGGATGAGGGCCCAGTAATCGCGTTGCAACAGGGGGCCCGCACCCGCCTCGGGGAGCTGGAGTCCTCCCGCTTCGCCGCCCGCCGTGTCCGGTGTCGTGTGGTGGTTCACCCTCTCGCCCTTCGCGTGGTCCGGTCCCACCATGATGGGGACCGCGACGCCGGGAGGCATGGGGCTTTCCCGTGAGTGCGGGAGGGCGTCCGGCCGACCTGTCCGGCCGCTCGGGGAGCAAGCGCGATGAGCCTGGACGTCAACCCCGCGAGCGCCGAGTCGAAGCGCGAGTACGAGCTGCCCCCCGTGTTACGGGCGGAACACGCGGACAGCTCGTTCACCCGCTTGCTGGAGCAGCAGGCGGCCAAGATTCCCTCTCACATGTTCCTCTTCGCCAGCCTGTGCTCGATGGGCGTGTCGCTGAGCCTGGAGCTGATGGGCCGCACCCAGCCCGCCCGCTTCATCGGCTCGTGGGTGTCTCCGCTCCTGGTGATGGGCGTCTACAACAAGCTGGTGAAGCTGCTCGGGCCTCGCTGAAGGAAGGACGCGCCGCTTGAGTCACTCCACCACTTCCACCTCGCCCAGCGGCAGGTCCACGCCGTTCACCCGCGCCTCGAAGCGGTGCGGGCCCGGGTAGTGGCGGCGCGTGGTGAGCTGCGCCAGGGACACGCGCTTGCCCAGCGTCTCCTCCTGTCCGGGCGACAGCGTCAGCGCGCGCACCTTGAAGACCTTGGGCTTGGGCGCCTCGCCGCGCGCCTTGAAGAAGTGCACCGCCAGGTCCACCACGAGCGACTGGGTGCGCTTGGAGCGATTGGCCACCACGAAGCGCACGTCCACCGCGCCGCCCAGCTTCGCGCGACGGGGCAGCTCCGTGGCGCGGGCCTCGATGCCGGTGGGCTTGCCCGCGCCCAGCACCTCCAGGGCGGCGGGCTCTCCTCGTTTGACGGCGGAGCGCAGCGCGTGACGCACCAGCCACTCCCGCTCCGGTGAGGTGTCCTTCAGCCACGCCTTCGCCACCTTCACCAGCACGTCGGGGTGGTCCTTGCCGATGTCGTTGAGGTTGTTGGCCACCGAGCGGCGCACGTACAGGTCCACGTCGTCCTTGAGCAGCTCCAACAGCTCCAGCACCGGACGCGGGTCCTGCTGGAAGGCGCGCAGGCGGGAGGCCCACGGCAGGCGCGGACGCGTGCCCTCCGAGACGAGCCTTCGCACATGGACGCTCTCGTCCTTCGTCCACTCGCGCAGCCGCTTCAGCGTCTTCTCCGGATGCCGCTCCAGGAAGGGGCGGATGGAGAACTCCGCCGTGAAGCGCTGGGTGAGCGCGTGCTGCGCCCGCATGGACTCCTCGAAGTGTTCCAGGCCGTGCTCGGACACGAACATCGTGTGGGGGAGGTAGAAGAAGACCTCCATGCCCCCCACCCGGTCCGTCTCCCGGAGCGGGCCGAGCGAGCGCACCACCACCTCCACCGCCTTCGCGTAGTCGCGGGGGAGCGCGCGGTGCATGGCCTGGGAGATGTGCCGCGCGCGGCCAATGAGCTCGTGTCCGTCCAGACCCAGGCGGGCCTCGCGCAGGAAGGTGTCGAGCGGGAAGGTCGGGTGCGCGCGGTGCAGCGTGGTGCCCAGTCGCTCCACCAGCCGGGCATCGAAGAAGGTCTTGAGGGGCTCCGCCATGGGGCCGGACCAAAGCCTGTCGCGAGGGGACCCACAAGGCATGTCCTACCTTTCCGCGCTGCCAGTAATGCCTGTCTTCTGCTAGTCGTGCGGGTTGTGGCGACACGCAAGGGCCAGGGCCCTCGGGGCGGGAAACCAAGCGCGAAAGGAAGCCAGGGTTCCGGCGCGGCTCGGAGCGTGCGCGCGTCGCCGGAAGCGCTCGCGTTGCGCGAGCAGTTGGCCTCGGTGACGGACCCGTTGGTGTTGCTGGAGGGGTTGTTCCTCCACTCGCCGGTGCCGTACGCCATCTTCGACGCGCAAGGCCACTGCCGGCTGCACAACCCGGCCTATGCGGCGATGTTCGGCTCGGTGCCGCCGCCCGAGTACAGCCTCTTTCGCGACGAGCTGGTCGCGAAGCTGGGGCTCGACGTGCTGCTGCGCCGGGCCTTCGCGGGCGAGACGGTCCAGACGCCGGTCATCTGGTACGACGTGAAGGAGCTGCGGCACGTCGACGTGAAAGAGGCGCACCGCATCGCCATCGCCTGCACCTGCTTCCCGCTCGCGTCCTCCGGGGGCGAGGTGAGCCACATCGCCCTGGCCTACAAGGACGTGACGGCGGAGCTGGCCGCGCGCGAGGCGGAGCAGTTGGAGCGACGGCGGCTCTATCAACTGCTCACGCAGGCGCCGGTGGCCATCAACCTCTTGCGCGGCCCGGATTTGCGCTTCGAGTTCGCCAACCCGCTGCTCCAGACGTTGATGGGTGGGCGCGAGCTGGTGGGGCGCACGTTGCTGGAGGCGATTCCGGACATCGCTCCGGAGCTGGTGAGCCTGTACCGGGGCGTGCTGGAGACGGGGGAGCGGGTGGTGGCCCACGAGTATCCGATGGTGCTCGACTACGCGGGGCGGGGCCAGGTGGAGACGCGGTACTGGAACCTCCTCTACGAGCCGCTGCGCGACGAGCGGGGCCGCGTGGATGGGCTGGTGACGTTCGCCTTCGAGGTGACGGAGCAGGTGCTCGCGCGTCAGGCGGTGGAGAGCCAGCACCGATGGCTGGAGGCGGTGCTGGACTTGATGCCCATGCCGGTGGTGATGGCGGACCCCGGCACCGGAGACCTCACCTTCTCCAACGCGGCGGCGGACCGGCTGCATGGTGTGAGCATCCCCACGCGGGTGCCGGCCTCCGACTACGGCGAGCTGTTCCACGTCACGGACCTCGCGGGCCAGCGACTGAGGGCGGCGGAACTCCCCTCCGCTCGCGCGGCGCGGGGCGAGAAGCTGGAGGGCCTGGAGGTCGTCTGGCACACGCACGGCGGGGAGTTCGTGCTCAGCATCTCCTCGGAGATGTTGCCCGCGATGCACGGGCATCCGGCGGTGACGGTGCTGCCCTTCCTGGACATCACCCGCCTGAAGACGGTGGAGCAGCGGCTCCAGGACGCCATCCGCGTGCGCGACGAGTTCCTGTCGGTGGCGAGCCATGAGCTGAAGACGCCGCTGACGGTGTTGGGCCTGAGGCTGCAGGCCTTCGCGCGCGCGGCGCTGGCGGACCCGGGCTCCGCGTGGGCGCTGCGCCACGGTCGCGAGGTGCAGGGCATGTTGCGGCAGGTGATGCGGCTGGCGGACCTGGTGAACGGGCTGCTGGATGTGTCGCGCATCGGCACGGGGCGGCTGCGGTTGGAGTACGAGCAGGTGGACCTGCTCGCGCTGGTGCAGGAGGTGGTGGCGCGCTTCCAGCCGGAAGCGGAGCGGGCGGAGTGCGAGGTGGAGGTCTCCGGCGTGGAGTCCGCGCCGGGGCTGTGGGACCGGATGCGGTTGGAGCAGGTGGTCACCAACCTGGTGTCCAACGCGCTCAAGTACGGCGCGGGTCGGCCCGTGCGGGTGCTCGTGGAGCGGGATGAAACGCGGGCCCGGCTGGTGGTGCGCGACGAGGGCATCGGCATCAGCGTGGAGGCCCAGGCGCGCATCTTCCACAAGTTCGAGCGCGCCGTGTCCGAGCGCAACTACGGTGGCCTGGGGCTGGGCCTGTATGTCGCGCGCACGCTCGTGGAGGCGATGGAGGGCGTCATCCGCGTGGACAGCCAGCCGGGCGAAGGGGCCACCTTCACCATGGAGCTGCCGCTGCGTCCCTCCGAGCCCGCCGTCGCCGTCGCCGCCAAGAGCCTGGCGTCCTGACGGACTCCCGCTCTAGATAACCTCCCCGCGACGCCACGGACGCGGGTATACGGTGGGGGCCGTGCGCCTCCTCGCACTCCACGTCCAAGACTTCCGCAATCTCGCGCAGGTGACGCTCACGCCCAGCGCCCATGCCACCATCGCCGTGGGGCAGAACGGGCAGGGCAAGACGAACCTGTTGGAGGGGCTCTACTTCCTCGCCACGCTCAAGCCGCTGCGCGCCGGGCGACTGTCGGAGCTGGTGCGCTGGGGCACTCAGACGGCGCGCGTGTCCGGCCGCTTCCTCCTCAAGGGGGCCGAGCGCGAAATCGCCGTGGAGGTGGGCGGCGGCACCCGGCAGGCCTTCGTGGACGGAAAGAAGGCGGCCAGCCTGGAGGAGTACTTCGGCGGCGTCTCCGTCGTGGCCTTCACCCCGGATGACCTGGAGGTGGTGAAGGGCGGGCCGGACTCACGGCGTGGCTTCCTGGACCGGGCGGTGTTCAACCGCTTCCCCGCCTACCTGCGGGAGAGCCGCGAGTACGCGCGCGCGCTGAAGAACCGCAACCGGCTCCTGCGCGAGGGCGGCGCGGTGGACCCGGCCTACCTGGACGCCTACGACGAGACGCTGGCGAAGGCGGGGGCCCGCATCTACGCGCGGCGACGGGCGCTGATGGCGGAGCTGTCGCCTCGCGCGCAGGCGACCTTCGCCTCGATTGGCCGCACGGTGGAGCCGGCCTCGTACGGCTATCACCCGGCGCACCTGGGCGGAGACTTCGCCACGGCGGATGAGGCCGCGCTGGCCCTGGCGCTGCGGGAGTCCCTGGGCGAGCGCCTGCGCCGCGATTTGGACCGGGGCTTCACGTCGGTGGGGCCCCACTCGGACGACGTGACGGTGACGCTGGGAGGGCGCAGCGCGCGGGCCTACGCGAGCCAGGGACAGCAGCGGGCGCTGGTGCTCGGCTGGAAGATCGCCGAAATCGAGAACCTGGAAACGAGCATGGGGTTCCTGCCGCTGCTCATGCTGGACGACGTGTCGAGCGAGCTGGACCCGGAGCGCAACGCCTACCTGATGGACTACCTGGCGAGGAGCGGCGCGCAGGTGTTCCTCTCCACCACGGACGGCTCGCTGGTGCGCGGGGCGGCGGCGGCGGACACGCTGTGGCTCTCCGTGCACGCGGGACAGGTGACGACGCGGGACGCGGAGACGCCGCCCGTCGCGAGTTGACTCACGGCACCGGGCGACGCCGGTGCCAGGGCCAGTGCACGTTCATCCGCCGGGCGTGGTGTTGATGCCGTGGCGGCAGGTCCTCCTGGCGGACGTGCTCGAAGAAGGCGAAGCGGTACTCGGCCCAGAGCACCGCGAAGGCCACCGCGAACAGGAAGGTCCCCAGGGTGAGCCACCACACGGTGCCCGTGGCCAGGGCGATGGTGGCCACCGCCAGGAGTCCAAGGCTCAGGCCCAGGGAGATTTCCCTCAGCTTCTTCGACTCGCTGAAGGCCATGCCCATGGACACGAGCGACATCACCAGCAGGGCCACGGCCACGCCGTAGGCCGTGCGTGCGTACAGGCTCGCAATCGACAGCAGGAAGAGACCGAAGCCGAACACCGCGAGTCCGCCGTCCATGTGTCTCCTCCTCGCGCCGTGTCCTCTCCCTGAAGAGGGAGGAGGGGGACGGGCGGATGCCTCGCATGGCCTCCGTGTCCCGGTGGGGTGCTGGAAGGAACATGCGAACCGGGGGGGCGCACGGGGACTCCCCGCGTGCGCGCGCCGGGTGAGATTGATTGTGGGCGGGGCGGACGGCCTGCCCCTTTCCACGCCGGGAATGCGACGCCGGACGCGCGAAACGGGGTGTGTCGAGCATGTGACCTGGAAGGTTCAGTGGCGAGCATCCACCGTCCAGGGGTGGAGGTAGGGCTGGGTAGTGGACGTTTTATCGCGCGGAATTTCTTGCGGCGCCGCCCCCGGTGTCGCATGACTCGCCCGCAGGGCCGGAAGTGCTGACCGCGAAGAACGGTGCCATGCCGAGGATGACGCTGCTGCTCGTGTTGCTCGCATCCCTCGGGGGCTGCCGCCGCGTGAGCTTCGAGGACTCCGTGCTGTCCAAGCCAGAGGTGCGCTACCGCGTGGGCGAGCTGCCCAAGCACTGGCGCCGTGTCTGGTTGGAGGACAATGACCTGGCCTTCGCGGAGACGGGCACGGGCCGCGCGCTCTCCGTCAACGCGACGTGCAAGGGGCACGATGACCCACCGCTCCCGGTCCTCACGCGGCATTTGTTGATGGGCTTCACCGAGCGCCAGGAGGTGTCCCAGCACCTCATCGCCATGGATGGGCGGGAGGCGCTGCGCAGCCGCTTCCTGGCGAAGATGGATGGCGTGCCGGTGGAGCTGGAGCTGGTGGTGTTGAAGAAGGACAACTGCGTCTTCGACTTCTCCTACGTCGCGCCGCCCGGGCTGGCCGCGGAGCGGATGGCGGACTTCGACGCGCTGCTCGCGGGCTTCAAGTCGGAGCACTTCGGATGAGCCCCTCGGCGGAAGCGGAGGTGCCGGCGGCGCCGGTGCCGGAGCGCCCCGGGGTGGTGGAGCGCACGAAGCAGCGGCTGGAGTCGCTGGGCGCGATGACCCAGATGACGGGGCAGGTGCTCAGCCGCGCGGTGCGGCCGCCCTTCGACGGCGCCTCGTTCATCTTCCAGGTGGAGACGCTGGGGGTGCGCTCGCTGCCCATCGCGCTGCTCACGGCGACGTTCGCCGGGCTCGTCATCTCGTTGCAGTTTGGTTACTTCCTGGCGCGCTTCGGGGTGCAGTACACGGTGGGGCGCGTGGTCGTCCTCACGTTGTTCCGCGAACTGGCGCCGGTGTTGACGGCGCTCACGGTGGGCGCGCGCCTGGGCAGCGGCATGGCGGCGGAGCTGGGGGCGATGACGGTGACGGAGCAGGTGGACGCCATCCGCGCGCTGGGGGCGGACCCGCTGCGCAAGCTGGTGGTGCCGCGAGTGCTCGCGTGCCTGCTGGTGATGCCGGTGCTCACGGTGTTCGCGGACGTGGTGGGCCTGGTGGCGGGCGCGCTGGTGGTGAACGCGCAGTACGCCATCTCGTTGGACCTGTTCTTCCAGGGCGCGCTGGACGCGGTGTTCATGATGGACTTCCTGTCCGGCGTGTTCAAAGGCGCGGTGTTCGGCTTCATCATCGGGCTGGTGGGGTGCTTCAAGGGCCTGACGGTGGAGGGCGGCACGGAGGGCGTGGGGCGCGCGACGACGCAGACGGTGGCGATAACTTCCGTGGCGGTGTGTCTGGCGGACTTCTTCATCACCAAGGTGACGTTGTACCTGTGACGCGACATGCCCTTCGCCCACCGCAAGGAAGCGCCCACGTTCGAGTTCCACCGGCCCACGCCGGGTGAGCAGCTCATCCACTTCGAGCACCTCCAGAAGTCGTTCGGCGCCAAGCGCGTCTACGACGACCTGGAGCTGGACGTGCGGGCGGGGGAGACGCTGGTGGTGCTGGGG